>CAZZWT010000028.1:0-16108 GCA_964657775.1 uncultured Candidatus Methylacidiphilales bacterium
GGGAGAGATGTGTTATCGCCGCCCGCAATGCGGTTGCGGATATCAACGAGCCCCGCGCCCGGGGGTCGCGGGCTACCCGCTGCCTTCAGCCAAGCCGCGAACGCCAGCGCCTGCAGCGTCTTCCCCAGGCCCATGTCATCCGCCAGCAGCCCATGGAAATTCTGCTGCGCGAGGCCGGCGAGCCACTCGACGCCGTGTGTTTGATAAGGCCGCAATTGCGCGAGCAGTTTTTCATCGAGCGCGGCCTTTAAATCAGGCGCGGGTTGATCGGCGGGCTTCGCGTGGGTGTGGAAACCCTGCGCCGTAAGCGCGCTGGAAAGAAAAGGCGCGAAGGTTTTCCCGACGCGGATCTGGCCCGGTTCCTGGTCGACTTCGCAATCGGCCAGGACTTCCTTCATCTCGCCCCAGGCCTCGGTGGGCACAAGCAGGACGCGCTTGTTGGCCGTGCGCGCGTGCGATTGACCGGTCTGGAGCCAGCGCTGAATTTCGGCCTGATCAAGCGCGATCGGTTTTCCCACGACGGAAAGCTTCAGGTCGAGGCTGAGCCAGTCGTTGCCGCTCGCACCCTTGAGGGAGAACTCGGGTTGCGCGATGTCGATTTGCGCGAGGGTGTCCTCCATGCGCGGGCCGTAGGTGATCGTCCACACGCGGCGCCAGCGCGGCAGCGTGTTGGCGAGGAATTGGGCCACGGCGTTTTCGGAGATGAGGCTGAACGCGGTGGCGCCGGAGCGTTGAAGTGCGAAGCCGGCGGCGGTGATTTGCGCGAGCGCGGCGCGCTCGGCGAGGATGTTGCGGCGGAAGAAGACGGAGTTTCGCACAGAGGACTGCAGAGGGCTGAAGAGGGAGGCGGGGAAATATTTCGCGTAGGCGGAGGGTTCGGCCTCGCGCGTGAGGGGAAATGCCTGCGCGCCGTAGTGGGCGATGAGTTCAAGCGTGAGACCGGAGAGCGCGCCTTCGAGTTTGGCCTCGAAGGTGGGCTGGGCGATTTCGAGCCGGAACTCCTCGAAGCCGGGCGCGAAGACGATATCGCAGGCGCGCTCGAGCGTGGGGAGTTCGCGGGTGAGGAAGTCGGGAATTTTTTCGAGCGGGATGAGGCGGGTGGCGGAGGAGAAGTTCTGTGGGAGGGCGGGGGCTTCGGTGAGGCGCGTGCCGTCGAAAGTCCAGTTGGGGAGGATAGGTCCTATAGGACTTATACGACCTATAGGTCCTATTCCGCCGAGCTGAAGAGAAAGCGAACCGTCCTCTGCGGTGCTGAAGTTGATTTGCGGACGCTCCGTGGTCGCGGTGATTTCGAGGCGCTGCTTTTTCCCCAGCCACGCGCGCGGGTGGTTGCCGAGTGCGTGGAGGAACGCGCCAATTTTCGCGCGCGGAATGGCGTTGATGCCTGCAGCGGTTCCGGTGATTTGCTCGAGCGCTGTGAGAACTCGGTCGTCGGTTTCGCTGACGGCGACGGGCCCGCTGATTTTGGCGAGCACAACGTCGAGCGGCTGCGAATTGGTTTCGAGGATGATGCGGACGGGGTCTTTGGCAAGGGCGTCCGCGAGGTTGAGCGGGAGGAGGATGGTGAGTTCGAGGGCGGGCGTTCCGGGAGGCGCGTCTTCGATCAACGCCCGAGGCACCTTTTTGATTTTCGGCTGATCGCTTCCTGTCCCGCTGCTGCGGGACCCGGGCAACAAGTAGCCCGGGCCACCCGGTTTTATTGCGGGCATCGGTGGAGACTTCGCTGGTTGCAACAGCGCCAGTCCCGCCGCCAGTGCATGCGCGCAGACGCGTCCCGTGCGCCGGCTCTCCGCGCAGGTGCAGCGCACTTCCACGTTGGCGACGCGGTCGGCGAGGATGATCTGCGCGTCGTTGGTTTTCTCCGCGCCCTGAATACGCGCGCGCACGATGTTGCCCTCGCGGCGCGCGTCGTGGACGCGACCGCGCTCGACCATGACCCGCGCTTCCTTCAGCGCGGGCCAGCCGCCGATTTCGGCGAGAAGGTTGGTCGTCAGTTCTACGGTGGGCATGATCCTACTTTGTCACAAAATCGGATGGGCCGGTAGAGCACCGTTTGCTGCGTTTCTAATATTTGCTAAAAAGATTGGAAATTTAGCGAATATCGAAAACCGGCCGGGACCTCTCAGACCTCGCCGACGTGGAGCGCCGCAATGCCGAGGCTCAGGTTGGTCCAGCGCGCCTGGGCGAATCCGGCCTGGCGCATGAGCGCGGCGAGGTCGGGCTGCGCGGGGAAGGCGCGGATCGATTCGCCGAGGTACTCGTAGGCGCCGCGCTCGGGCGTGAGGAACTGGGCGTAGAGCGGCATGACGACGCGCAGGTACCAGAAGTAGAGCGGCGCGATGAGCGCGGCGGGGTGGGAGAACTCGAGGACGTAGGCGAGGCCGCCGGGGCGGAGGATGCGGCGCATTTCGCGGAGGCCCGCGAGGCGGTCGACGAAGTTGCGCAGGCCCCAGGAGATGGTGACGGCGTCGAAGCTGGCGTCGGGGAAGGGGAGGCGCGTGCCGTCGCCAACGAGAAGCTTGCCCGCCGCGCCCTTGGCCTGCGCGCACTGGAGCATGGGCAGGCAAAAGTCGGCGCCAAGCGCGGACTCGGTAAAGGCGCGCTTGCGTTCGAGCGCGAGGAGGACGTCGCCGCTGCCGGTGGCGAGGTCGAGGACGCGCGCGGGTTGTTGCCCCGCCACGGCGCGGACGAGTTGCCAGCGCCAGTAGAGGTCGAGCCCGCCGCCCATGACGTGGTTCATGAGGTCGTACCGCGCGGCGACGCGGCCGAACATGGCGCAGATGGCGCTGGGCGATTGGTGGGCGAGGTCGTCGCGCACGGCGGAGTAGTCAGTGGCGCGAGGGACGGACATGCGGCTCTAGTTTCGCGCGAGAGCCAGCTTCCTGCAAGGGGAGGTTTCAGCGCGCAGCGAAACTTCGCGAGGAACACGAGCCGTTCCCAAGCGAAACTTGGAAACGAGGAAAGCGCCGCGGATTAAGGGGCCTTCGGCTCGGCTGGAAGCAGCTTGATCCCGCCGATCACAGGGAGAGGCACACATTTTCCAGCGGCGGCGTTAATGATCCCATAGAAACAAAGGGCGAGCGGAGCCAGATACAGAATGCTAAGGGCAAAGCTGATATAGCCCAGCACCGAAGGCAACATCGCGAGAACGAGGCTTATGCCAAAATTAAACATGGCGATAGCGAGCCAACCGACGCAGAGCACAAGTCCTTGGTTGGCGTGATACCTGGCAAAAGGCGATTCTTTCGCCGCGACCCAAGGTATAATCCAGAAGAGAGGGAGCGGGATCGGCACGTAGGCAAGAATGCCGAAAATCTTGTTCTTGTCGGAATCGTCGGGATCGACTTCAAGAGCCTCGGGCTTGCCCATCATTTCCTTTAGATCGGCCATACCAACGGGCTTGGTCGAATCCGGGTTGTTCACGTCCGGACTGGCGGCGACAACCTTGGTCGCGGGCGTGGGGCTCACGCCGGCTGCGGCGGGCGCACCCGGTTGAATGGCCGCAGGAGCCGGCGCGGGGCGGAAACTAAAAGCAGGAAGCTGGTTGGCGGGCGTCCACGCATCCATGCCGTCCTTCCAGACGAGCGTGTCGGCGGGCAGCTTGTTCGCAGCGATATCGGCCTTGAGTTCCGACTCATTAATCGGACCTTTTTGCTCGTTGTTCGCTGCGTAGAACCAGTCGCTCATGGTCTAGGAATTAGACGGTTTCCCATGAATTGCAAGAGTGTTGTTCGGGAAAAAAGAAGCTAAGAAATTGGAGATGAGGTTCTTATAGGGTCGCTATGATAGGACTCATCCGGGCAACAAAGCTAATTAAGCATTCGCCAGAAGGTCCGGCGCCATCTCGAGATTGGCGTGGACGACTTGCACATCGTCGTGATCATCAAGCGCGTGGAGCAACTCGACGACTTGTTCGGCGATCACCGGGTCGGTGACGACCGTCAGATTGCCCGGGATGTAACTAAACTTCGCCGTGGCGATGGGAAGCTTCGCGGCCTCCAGCGCCTTCGTCACCGCCTCGAGCTTGTTGTCCGGCGGGGTGATCACCTCGATCACCTCGTCGTGGGTGCGAATATCCTCGGCCCCGGCGTCGAGCGCGGCGAGCATCACATCGTCCTCCTTCACGCCCGGCGCGGTGAGGGTGATGACGCCCTTGCGGTGGAACATCCACGCCACACTGCCGGCGCCGGCGAGGTGGCCGTGGTGCTTGGTAAAGAGCGCGCGGATTTCGGCGGCGCTGCGGTTCTTGTTATCCGTCGCCGCCTCCAGCAAGACGGCGACGCCGCCCGGGCCGTAGCCCTCGTAGGTCATTTCCTCGTAGGCGCCACCCTCGAGTTCGCCCGTGCCTTTCTTGATCGCGCGCTCGATGTTATCGACCGGCATGCTCTCGCCGCGCGCAGTGGCGATGGCCTGACGCAGGCGCGGGTTGAAGTTGGGATCGCCGCCGCCCATGCGCGCCGCGACGGAAATTTCCTTGGAAAGTTTGCTAAAAAGACTGCTCCGCTTTTGGTCGATGCCACCCTTGTAATGCTTGACCTTGGACCACCGGGAATGCCCTGCCATAGAGGTAAGATGCTCCGCGTAGCTCTCAAACGCAAGCGGTCGGTAGCGAGTTTCCGAGCTCCTTTGACTTCTTACCTTTATTTAGAAGCGAACGCAAAGCTACGAGCGAGAACTTTGCGGTAAACTCCTGTCGTCGCGCAGCAGCTATAACTGCATTCCCGTTGCGGTCGTTGCGTCGCCGCGCGAAACCTCCCCAGCGCAATCGCCGCCGATGATGTTTGTGCGCGGGCCGGAGAGTGGTTAGGCTGGCGCCGACTACTCAATGAAGGACCGGATTCGAGATGACCAGGCGGCGAACGATTCCGATGCGCATGACAAGGCGCTGATGGTGCGCATCGCCGATGGCGACGAGGTGGCGTTGCGCGAGCTGATTGAGAAGCACCAGGGTGCGGTTTATGGCACGATCGCGAAGATGCTGGGCGATCCGGTCGAGGCGCAGGATTTGGCGCAGCAGGTTTTCGTGCGCGTCTATCGCGCGGCCGGTTCCTATCGCGCCACGGCGCAATTCAAGACGTGGATCTTCACCATCGTGCGTAACCTGGTCTTCAACGAGCACCGGCGCCGGTCTCGCGCGACGCTGATTTCGCTTTCGCCGGTGGAGAACGAGCAGAGCCACACTGGCCCGTCCGCCGGCACCGATCTGCCCGATACCGCGAATAAAACGCCGGGCGAAAACATGCTGCAGGCGGAGATGCTGCGCAAAATCGACGAGGCTATCCTGGCGTTACCGGACCAACAGCGGCTGGCCATCGTGCTGCGGCGGTACGACGAATTTACCTACGAACAAATCGCGGAAATCCTGAAGACAAGTGTGCCGGCGACCAAGTCGTTGCTCTTCCGGGCACGGGAAACGCTGCGGGTGGCTCTACAGGATTATTTGGAGAGGGAGAATCGCCCGGGCGGGTCATCATAAATTATGCGCAACTCAACCGTACCTTGTGTGTTTGATCTGATATGAACACGGACCACCCTCAAGATCCCGCACCTGGCTCTACCCCAGACCTGCGCTTGGATGAGAATGATCCAGTGTTCCGTCTACTGGCGCAATCGCCACGACCGGAGCCGGATGCGTGGTTCGCCGCGCGGACCGTGGCCCGGTGCCGCAACGAGAGTGTCAACGGGGATGAGCGCATGAATGCCCGCATGTTTGTTCGCCTTTGGCGCTGGGCGCTTGGTGGCGGTTTGGCCGCGGCTATGGCGGTGGCGTTGATGGTGAACAGCCAGCCACGCCCTGTGGCGACGGAGACTTCCTCCAGTGTCCAAGACGCTTTTGAGATTGTCGCCTCGGTCGATTCCGAATCAGATTCTTCCTCTTCCTCTTCGTCTTCATGGCAAGATTCGTCGCTCTAAACTTATGGATCAACGCCGGCCCCTGCTTGGTGCTGGCCGCGATCACCACGTTGTCCACGTCGGTCTTCGCCCAGCAGGCGATGCAGATAGCGCCCGCACCCGTACCGGTGAAAACGCCCCCGACAAACGCCGCCCCCGTTTTGCCGCCCGATACGCTGGGCAAATATGGCAAGATCGTTCAGCCGGGCGACCAGGCGGCGCATCCGCTCAAGCTAAAGTTGCCTTTGCCAGATGTGGGTGAGATCAAGATTCCCAGCAACGATGAGTTGACCATGCGCGACAAGCTGGAGCAACTTGCGATGTTCTCCGATGCGGATATCCGCAGCCAATTGGAGAAGTGGCCGGCCTACGGGAAGATGAGTCTGCGCGACCAAGGCATGATGCTGATGCGCATCCAGGATTTTCGCGATTACCGCACCAACGTGGCCAAGAACAAGGCGCATGAGATGGGGCTGCTGACCTTGACGCCCGACCAGCAGGCGAAGTTCGAGAAGGATTATTGGGACAGCCGCCTGAAACTGGATCACGACCTGGCCAAGCAATTCACGCCGATTTTCAAGACGGCTGAGCAAAAGATGCGGGACGATCTTTACCGCAAATATTCCGCCGTGAGCCAGGGACCAGTCGCGCAAGCGCCGAAGCCTGCGCCCACGGCCAAGCCTCCGGTGGGCAATCCGCCCGGAAATCCGATGCCGACGAATCCGGTGATTCAACCGGTGGCCTCGGCACCGGTCATCGCGCCGGAGAAGCCGGTGTTCTCCATGCAGACGAACAATGCGGTGATGCCGATCGGGCAGGGGCTGAAGTAACTGTTGTTTGGGTGGCCCAAGCGACTTGTTGCACGCACGCAGGAAGCGATCGGTCTCTTCTAATTGGGAGCTTCGCTTCCTGTCGCTTCGCCCAGCCTCCGCGACCCGGGCAACGAAGTAGCCCGGGCCACCCGCCCGAAACTTACGGCGCCGCAGGCAATGCGTTATCCGCAATAATTGGCGACTTCACGGTTGTGGGCGCTTTCGCCGGGGTCATGCCGTAGAGGAGATACTGTTGGCGCTCGATCGCCCAGCGCGTGACGCCGGAATCCCACGAGTGCACGATGTCCGCGATGCGGGCGCCACCGGCCAGCTGGTGCGCCAGCCGCGTATTGCCGGCCACCTTGTTGAACATATCGCGCTGGTCAGCGCTGGTGTGGCCAAACACGGAGAAGTGATCGACTTCGTTTTCCAAAATGTCGATCGCCTGGAAATTAATTGCGGTCAGGTTGCCGGCGTTACGCGGATCGATGTGGAGAAAGAGGCCGTCCTCGCCGCTACCGTGATAGGGTGTCGCCTGCACGCCGGGGACGTGAAGCGCATTCCATTTACTCACCAGCGTGCTGGTGGGCCAGTCGCGTCCCGCAATGATGAGAAAGGGATAGGGCCCACCGCAACCGCTCTCGATTCCGATCTCGCCAAGAAAACCGGTCGCAGTATAGGCGCGTGCGGCGGCGATGTTGGGGATGTTAGGCGATGTGGCGATCCACTTGAGCCCGGTGTCTTCCCACACCATCGGGCGCGTCCAGCCCTTCATGGCAATGATGCTGAGCCGGCACGGCTTGGCGACATACTTGGCATTAATGTAGAGCGCGAGTTCGCCGGGCGTGAGACCGTAGACGTAAGGGATATCGTAGAGACCGACAAAGGACGAGATGCCATCGTTGAGGCGCGGGCCCTCAATACGCACACCGCCGAGCGGGTTAGGCCGGTCGAGTACGACGACGGCGATGTTGCGCTTGGATGCCTCGTCCATGACGTAGCCGAGCGTGCTGATAAACGTGTAGGAGCGGTTGCCCAGGTCCTGCACGTCGTAGACGATGGTGTCGATGCCCGTCAACATTTGCGCCGTGGGCCGGCGGGTGTCGCCGTAGAGCGAGCAAACCGGGCAACCGGTCGAGTGGTCGCGGCTGCTGTCGACGTGCTTGCCTGCGCCCGTGAGGCCGTCGATGCCGTGCTCGGGTCCGAAAAGTTTGACCAGCTTGTAGCCGCCGATGCTTTGCCCCTTGAAGAGGACGTCGATGGCGGAGCGGCCCTTGGAATCGGCGCCGGAAGGATTGGTGACAAGCCCCACGCGCTTGCCAGCGAGCGCGGCGAAGTTGGATTTCTCCAGCTCATCGATGCCGAGCGAGACCGCGGCGCGGGCGCTCCACGTGAAGGCGAGGAGCAGGCAGGCGGTCAAGGCCGCATGTTGAAAGGTAAGGCGCAGGTTCATCATCGGGGTCGGGCGGGGGCGTTCACGCACCATGCCTTTTTTGAGCATGGTTTGTTCCAGCCCGGGCGGACGGCTCTGACACAGGGGAGCTTACGAAATCTCAGAGGCCATGTCACGCCTCGCGGTGGAATTTTCTGCCGCGATCACATTCACGTGACGGATGGTAATTCCGCAAATGCGAACCCCACGCCTTTTCCACAACACGCCCTTGGTTAATTCCCAAAACACCCTAAGCTGATCTCGTGACGTTGCGGCATCGTATCCGTTTCTATCAACAACTCGCGATGCTGATGCGCGCGGGTGTGCCGATCCGCGGCAGCCTGGAGCGGATGATGGAGCGCATGTCCTCCGCCGAGTTGAAACTGCTCTCGCAAAAAGTGAACGCGGGCGAGCGGCTGGCCGATGCTTTTGTCGCGGCGAAGTTTGAACCGTTCGAGGCGCACCTCGTCGCGGCGGGCGAGAAGAGCGCGCAGCTCGATACCATCTTCACGCATCTCTCCGACTTCTGGTCGCGCGAGCTGGCGATGCGGCAGGCGCTCATTCGTCCGCTCATTTATCCGATCGTGATCCTGCACCTCACCGTGTTGATCAGTTGCGGTATCGACCTCATGTCGGTGTCGTGGCCGGTCGTGCTGGCCCATTTTTTGTGGACGATGGCGGCGCTTTATTTCCTCGGCTTCGGCCTCTACTTCTTCGTGCGCGTGACCTGGGGCAACGACAGCATGCGGCGACTCTGGCTCTGGGTGCCATTCGTCGGCCGGTCGCTGAAGACCTCCTACGCGTATCGCTGGATCAGGACGCTGCAGTTGGAATTCACGGCCGGCGTCTCGCTTTACCGCGCGGCGGGCGATGCGTGGCGCGCGTCCGGTTACATCGGCAGCGAGAGGCGCGCGGTGGAGGCGGAGGATGAGATGCTTAACGGCGTGGTGCTTTCCACGTTGGTGCGCCGGTGGAAACAACTGCCGCGCGACTGGATCGATTTTGTCGAGACGGGCGAGGTCTCCGGCGCGCTGGAGGAATCGTTCAAGAATTTGGAGAAGGAGGCGTCGGATGCCTGGACGGAGGCGCAGCGGCGGATGTCGGAATGGGTGCCGAAGATTCTCTATTTCGCGGCGCTTATTTTTGTGGCGATCCAAGTCGGCGGGCTGATGTACAAGGTCGAAGTGCAGCCGGTGATCGACGCGGAGAAACAGATTGATGACGCGACGAAATGATATGACGACACCTTATTACGAATCCGACGCTGGTGTAGAACAGTACCTGCTTTTCCATTACGGCACGCCGGAACAAATCTGCCCGTTACTGCCCGACGCCCGGACCGCGTGCGGCTTTCCTGCGCGGTGCGTGAGCGAACCGCTGCAGCGGATCACTCTTGAAAGGCGGGGCCGCGCGCTCGACCTCGGCTGCGCAGTCGGAAGGAGCAGCTTCGAGTTGCGGATACATTTCGACGCGGTGGTGGGGATCGATTTCTCGGCACGCTTCGTCGCGGCGGCGGAACGAATGGGCCGCGAGCGCGCGGTGACGATCCGAGCCGCTGGCGAGAGTGCAGCGATCGAAGAGATGCGGCTCGAGCTTCCGGTCGATCTGCCCAGCGACGGCGTCACCTTTGAGCGCGGGGACGCCTGCGAGTTGCGCGCCGATTTGGGCTCGTTCGATTTCGTCCTGATGGCCAATCTGATCGACCGGCTGCCTGATCCAGCACGGTGTCTCGCTCGTTTGCCCGGGCTGGTTTCGCCCGGCGGCTGGCTGGCGATCACCTCGCCTTACACGTGGATGGAGGAATACACGCCGCGCGAAAAGTGGCTCGACGGCGGTGAACGCGGCCCGATTAGCGCGCTGAAAGAAAAACTCGAACCCGCCTTCAAGTTCCGCGAGCGCCTTGACCTGCCTTTTCTCATCCGCGAGCACCGGCGGAAATATCAGTGGAGTATTTCCGAGGCGAGCGTGTGGCAGCGGAAATAATTGCAGCAGGTAGCCCGCGACCTCCGGACGCGGGGCCCGTTCACGTGCGCATCCTCGATTGAGGTTGCGATCGCAACCGCGCCCGTCGCCCGGAGGTCGACGGCTACCAACGGACCGCCGCAACTACTGCCGACCGCAGGTCACTCGTAGATATAATTATCCCGCCGCAGCTTGTTGACGAGGTCGTGGAAATCCTGCGCGTGGGCGCCGCCGATTTGCTCCATCCGCTTGTAAATTTCGATTGCGCCGCGCCAATCCTTTTGCGCCTCGCGGATGCGACCGGCTTCCCACCCGGCCTTGATCTGCCAGGAAAACTCCGGCGGCACCGGCGCGGTCGCATCATCGCCGGCTTCACGGCCGTAGAGGACATCGAGGTAAAGCTTCGTCGCGTCGTCGGTTTTGCCGAGCAGCTCCAGGCACTTTGCCTCGCGCACGGCGGCCTCGTTGCGGTCGGCGATCGTGCCTTCCTTGTTCTTCAAAATGGCGTCGAACGAATTCATCGCGGCGAGGTAAGGGCCGGTATCTTGCGGACTGCCCTGCGCAAAAAGGCTCTGGCCCTTGAGCAGGCTCGCCTCGACGAAGCGCGGGCCGGTTTTTTCCGTGGCGAGTACGGCATCGTACATCGTGTTGGCCTGGTCGAAATTGTGCTGCTGTTGGTAGACGCGGCCTTCCCACAAACGCGCATCGGGCTTCAGCGGCGAGGCGTCGGGCACTTTTTCCAGCAGCGCGCGCGCCGCGGTGAAATCCTGATGGGCAAAGGCGGCGCGCCCGGCGAAGAAGTTCGCATTGTCGGCGTAGGTGCTCGTCGGGTAATTGGTGATGAGCTGCTGGAAGGCATCCTGCGCGCGGACGTAATCCTCATGGTTGAAATAGAATTCGCCGAGGCGGAAGTAGGCTTCGGGCGCGCCGGGAGCGTTATTGTATTTTTGCGCGAGCGCAACCAGCGCCTGCTCGACCTGGTCCTCATTGAGCTTCTTCATCTCGTAGGAAACGAGCACGCCCCGTTGCGCGGCCAGCAACGCGTCGTTGGGAAATTGCTTCACGATCATTGAGCAGGTGGTGAGCGTGCCGTCGAGATCGCCGGTCTGATACTGCAGATCGCAGAGCGCGTTGAGCAGCGCTTCCTGGTCCGGTCCGTTACCGGGCAGCGCAATGCCCCGCTGATAGGCGGCCTTGGCGTCGTCCGTCTTGGCCGCGCCGGTTTTGTCGGGAGTGGCAAGAAGCTGGCCCTCCGCCTTGGCGATCAACTTCAAGTAACCGCTCTTGGGAAACCGCTTCTCAAAATCAGCGCGGGCCTTGGTGAAGGCATCCAGTTTGTTGAGGGAAGCCTGTGCGATGAGAAAGTTATAAGAGGCATTTTCGGCTGCCGCGTCGGTGCCGTCGGAAATCTGCGCGAATTGCGCGGCCGCCCCGGTATAATCGTGCGCCTGGTTCAGCAGCACGGCACCGAGTTGAGAGCGCGCGTTGCGGACAAGCACGGGATTCGAGTTGGCCGCGATGCAATTCTGGAATGCTTTCACGGCGAGATCGACTTTGTTGGTTCGTGCGTAGAGCTCGCCGAGTTGCTCGTTGGCCTCGGGCACGAGCGGGCTGGCGGGATAGGCGACGAGCAGGGACTCGAGAATACCGATGGCCTTGTCGTCTTGGTGATCCTCCGCCAGTACGGAGCCAATGGCGAAGAGCGCACCCGGCGCGGAGACGTCGGAGGATTTGGCGAATTCTTGCAGCTTCGCGACGGCTTCCGGCAACTGGCCGCTGAAGCGCGCGGCCTCGAGATAGGCGCTGAAGGCATCGTGCTGCGTGCTCTCGTTTTCGGTGAGGCGGTAGGTCTGCTCGTAGGCAAGCATAGCCTGGTCGTTCTGCAAAAGCGCAGCCTGCGCGCGGCCGAGGCCGAGGTAAGCGAGCGCGACGATGCGTTTCGGGAAGGATTGCGGGTCTTGCGTGACTTTCTGGTAAGCGGTGACGGCCTGTGCCGGTTGGGCGTTGGCGGCGTAAGTTTCGCCGAGCCAGTATTCGGCCTCGAACGCAACGGCCTTGTCTGGCGACGCGGCCAGCAGTGCTTCAAGCGCGGCGATAGCCTCCTTATATTGCTTTTTGGAGATGTCGATTTTGGCGAAGGTGAGCTGCGCGCGTTGACCGGCAAGGCTGCCGCCCTTGTCCTTGATCAATGCTTGCAGGAGCGGGAGCGCGTCACTTTCTTTGCCCTGCTTGTAGAGAGCCATGGCGAGACCGAGGTTGGCGTCGTCGGTGTGGTCGGCGGTGTCGGGCAAGGCGAGGAGGGCGCGATATTTTTGCTCCGCGTCGGGCCATTTGCCGACGTCAAGCAGCGCCTCGGCCTGCCAGAAAAGCGTGTCGGCGCGTTGTTCCGCGGGCACCTGATCCGGGGCCAGCGTGAAAGCGGCGACGGCGGCATCGCTGCGGCCGAGTTGATAGAGCGCCTGGGCTTGCAGCACCTCGGCGCGGGCAGCGAGTTCGCTCTTTGGATATTTTTTCAGCAGCGCGGTGATGCGGTCATTGGCGAGATCGAAGGCACCGTCCTTATACGATTGCTCGGCGGACTTAAGCGCTTTTTTCTCATCGTCGGTTGGCTCCGCCCGCAACGGCAAAGCGGCGCAAGCGAACGCGCTGGCGGAAACGAGATAAAGAAGGGAACGATTCACCGTTGGGTATTTTCTCACAGTCGGGATCAGGGGGCAAAGGTGATTTTACGTGGTGCTTTCGGCAGTCCCCAGCCTCAGCGCCGCGGTTACAATTCAGTTACCGCAGGAGATTGGATTTCGCCAAATCGAGAACCTCGTCGCCGCGTCCGTTCAACACGGCCTTCACGGCCCAGACGTTGAAGCCAACGGCCTGCTCTACTTTAATCGTGGGCGGCATGGCAAGTTCCATGCGGTTGACCACAACATCGACCAGTGCCGGGCCCTTGTGCGCGAAGGCCTGCGCCAACGCTGACTTCAGGTTGGATGGATCTTCCACGCGGATGCCGAGCAAGCCGACGGATTGCGCAAGGTCGGCGAAGTTGGGATTTACCAGATCGGTGCCGCCGGCGAAAATGCCCGCCGCTTTCATTTCCAATTCCACGAAGCCGAGCGCGCCGTTATTGAAGACGACGATTTTGACCGGCAACGCGTGCTGACGGAGGGAAAGTAAATCGCCGAGCAGCATGGCGATGCCGCCGTCGCCGGAAAGAGTGACGACCTGGCGCTGGGGAAATTCGAATTGCGCGCCAATCGCCTGCGGCAGCGCGTTGGCCATGGAGCCGTGGTTGAACGAGCCGAGCAGCCGCCGTTGCCCATTCATGGTGAGGTAGCGCGCGGCCCAAAGCGTGGGCGTGCCGACATCGCAGGAAAAGATCGCATCCTGCGCCGCGACCTCGTCGATCATCTTCGCCAGGTATTGCGGATGGATCGGCCGGTGGCCCGGCCGCCCGACGGCCAGTTCGTCCAGGCCCTTGCGAACCTCCTGATAATCGTGGACGTACTTCTTGAGGTGCGCGTCGTTTTCCTTGGCAGCGAGTTGCGGCAGCAGCGCGGTGAGTGTGGCCTTCACATCGCCGATCAGGCCGAGGTCGAGCCGGGTACGCCGGCCCAGGTTCTCGCCGCGGCGATCGATCTGAATGACGGTCGCTTTCTCCGGGTAAAATTGCGTGTAGGGAAAATCGGTGCCGAGCATGAGCAGCGTATGCGCCTCCTTGATCGCATGGTAGCCGGAGGAAAAACCGATCAGCCCCGTGAGGCCGACGTCGTAGGGATTTTCATATTGAATATGCTCACGGCCGCGCAGGGCAGAGACGATCGGTGCCTTCAGTTTGCCCGCGACTTGCATCAGCTCGGCGTGCGCGCCCGCGCAACCCGCGCCGCCGAGAATGGTGACCGTGTCCGATTTGTTGAGCAGGGCGGCAAGCTGATCGATCTCGCCCGGGGATGGCGTGAGGGTGGGGTAAACCTGCCGGATGCTGGCGCTGGGCTTGCGTGCCGCGGTCTGCTTCATCGCGATGTCGCCGGGGATGGCGACGACGGCGACGCCTTGTTTGGTCAGCGCGGATTGAATCGCGATCTCCAGCACGCGCGGCATCTGGCCCGGTTGGGTAACGAGTTCGCAATAGTGGCTGCAATTGCGGAAGAGCTGGTCGGGGTGCGTCTCTTGAAAATAATTGCTGCCGATTTCCGTACTCGGGATTTGCGCGGCGATGGCCAGGACGGGCACGCGGCTGCGGTGGCAATCGTAAAGCCCGTTGATGAGATGCATGTTGCCGGGGCCGCAGCTTCCCGCACAGACGGCGAGCTCCCCCGTGAGGTGGGCTTGTGCACCGGCGGCAAAGGCGGCGGTTTCCTCGTGGCGAACGGGAATCCATTCGATGGTCTTTTGCTTGCGGATTTCCTCGAGCAGGCCGTTGAGCGAATCGCCGACGACGCCGTAAATTCGTTTCACGCCGGCCGCCGCGAGGGTTTCGACAAAAATTTCCGCCACGCTTTTTTGGGACATGATTTCCTTGGGTAAGAGCCAGTGGTTGAGCAGGTCGCGATTCACCTTCAAGATGGTCGCGCTCGGTGGTTGGTCAAATTCAATCGGTCTCGAAGAAGGCATCGGCCTCCGGGCGGAAGAGAAAAAAGATAAAGGCGAGCTGGACGACTTGGAAGCTAAGCGGGGTTTGAATCGAGAGAAAAAATTTGAGCCCGATGTCGAGGATGTACCAGCCGGTCCAGAGGACGCGCGCCCAGTTCTTGCCGCGCAGGATGTTGACGCCGGAGATGAGTTCAATCGCGCTGGCCAGGACGAGGACGATGAAAAGCTCGCCGTTGCGCGAAAATAATCCGTCCGTAGCTGTGACGATACGCGCGGTGGAGAAGATGCCCCAACCGCTCAAGATTCCCAAGCTGATCAAGATCGCGCCGACGACGGTGATGGGAGGCGGGCGGTGGATCATGCCTCGTCGCTAGTCCGAGAGTTGATATCCATTTTCTTCCAAGCAGCGTTTCACTGCCGGGAAGTCGAACGTCCAAAAGATGATGAAATTTGGTTGATTCGCGGAGTGTTCTATTCTCAGCCCCTTCGAGAAAAAACCAGAATATTTGGAAAGATTAGTAATCTGAGTGCGGTCGAATTTGGGATTTCGTATCAGCGACCGGATCGTGAGCGACTCTCTACCTATTTCGAGCCTAGCGAAAGGCCAGGTCAAATTAATGGCATCCCAATAACTAGACCCGGCGCGATAACCGCCACGAAAAATCATGGCCTATGCCGCCAACTCCACCAGCGCGTCTTTTACGTTGCGCATGAGAGGCGCGATGGTTTTGTCGGTGAAGTCGAAAGCAAGGCCGCTTTTTTCGAAGAGTTCCGGCAGCGGACGCGAGCCGCCGAGGGCGAGTCCGGCAAGGTAATTGTCGAGCGCGACAGGGAGATCGCGCCGCGCGGCCTGCCAGAGCTGCAGTGCGCCGAGCTGCGCGATGCCGTACTCCACATAATAGAAGGGAATCTCGAAAATATGGAGCTGGCGGTGCCACAGGCAGGCGCGCGATTGCTCGAAGCCGCTCCAATCTTCCGTGCCGCCAAAGCGGTCCATCAGCGCGAGAAACGCGGCGGTGCGCTCGGCGCGTGAATGGCCGGGGTGCGTGTAAATCCAGTGCTGAAACGCATCGACCGTGGCCATCCACGGGAAGAACTTGATGATGCCTTCGAGGTGATCGCGTTGAGCGCGCTTTGCATCGGTTTCGGAGTAGAAGGCGCGCAGGTGCGGCGCGGCGAGGAGCTCCATGCCCATCGACGCGACCTCGCAGAATTCGATCGGCGCGCTCCGGTAGGCGTGGAGCGGCTGCTCGCGCGAGGCGAGCGCGTGAAAAGCGTGGCCGCCTTCGTGCAGCAGCGTTTCGACATCGCGGTGGACGCCGACCGCGTTCATGAAAATGAACGGCACCCGCGCCTCGGAAAGCGTGCTCTGGTATCCGCCGGGGGCCTTGCCTTTGCGGTTGTCGAGATCGACGAGTTCCTG
>CAZZWT010000029.1:0-7911 GCA_964657775.1 uncultured Candidatus Methylacidiphilales bacterium
CGGAATGAAGGCAGTTCGCACAGAGGACTGCAGAGGACCGAAGAGTGAAGCCCAGAAGGCATGACCCAATTGCTAAATCTCATCAAATTTGGCATACGAGGCAGGTGTGTGATGCCAGACGCCGTAGCCACCTACCTTTCATTTACCAATTTGGGAAAATTTGGAAATTTGGTTATGCCTTTTTCCCCACTTCGGCCCTCTGCAGTCCTCTGTGCGAAACCTTTCCCCGCAGAATTCCGTTCCTTCCGTTATCCCGTCAAAAATTTTTCCAAAACTAATTAAATCTGTCCCACGCCTGCCGAGGTCTCTTCATTGTCAAATTATGATGAATGCCGCAACATTGGTCATGGCCAAGCATATCACCCTCGTCGGCATGATGGGTTCTGGGAAGAGCACCGTCGCGCCCATCGTCGCCAGGGAGCTGGGCCGGAACGTGGTGGAAGTCGATGCGCTGATCGAGCGACACGAAGGCATGCCCATCGCCGATATTTTCATCGCGAAGGGCGAGGCCCATTTCCGGCGCATCGAGGCCGAGTTCATTTCGCGGTTGGTGAAGATGGAGCCGGCGGTGCTGTCGCTGGGCGGGGGCGCGTTTCAGTATGAGGCGACGCGAAATTTGTTGCTGGAGAACACGGTGGTCTTTTATTTGTCGGCGCCGCACGACGTGCTGGTGGCGAGGCTGCAATCGGGTACGGCCACGCGACCGCTGCTGGCCACGCCGGGCATCGACCTAAACCAGACGGTGAAGGACCTGCTGGAGCGGCGCGATACCTACTACTCGCTGGCCCATTATCGCGTGGACACGAATACGCATCCACCGGAAGAGGTGGCCAAGTCGGTGTTGATGATGCGCGAGGCGTATGAGTAGAGGGGAAATATTGACGGGATAACGGAATGGACGGAATTTTGACGGGAGGGACGTGTTCTTCACGTAACTCCGGTTAGCCTCTCCGTTTCCCCGATTCCGTTCCTTCCGTTATTCCGTCCGAATTCTTCAGACTCTCTTTTTTACGCCAGAGGTTTAAGATGGGCGGCGATGGATTCCACCCGCATCAAATCGCGCGCGGCCGAATTGGGCCTCGATCTCTGCCGCATTACCGGCGCGGACCCGGCGCGGCATGCGGGGTTCTATCAGCAGTGGATGGCCGAGGGGCGCGCCGGCGAGATGGCGTGGCTAACGCGCGAGCCGGAGCGGCGCACCGATCCGCGCAACGTGTTGCCGGGCGCGCGGAGCATCATCGTGGCCGGCCTTAATTACTGGCAGCCGCAACCGAAGGGCCGGGGACGCATCGCGCGCTATGCCTTAGGGGAGGATTATCATCATGTGCTGCTGGAAAAATTGGATGCGTTGACGAAGGAAATTATCGCTGGGGGCGCAGGCGCGAAGGTCTACGTCGATACCGGCCCGGTGCTAGAGAAACCGCTGGCTGAGCGCGCGGGCCTCGGCTGGCAGGGCAAGAGCACGATGTTGATCAACACGAAGCTGGGGCCTTGGTTGCTACTTGGAGAAGTTATTACTACCCTCGAGCTAGAGCCGGACGCGCCGGAGCGCGACCATTGCGGCTCGTGCTCGCGATGCATGACGGCTTGCCCCACCGGAGCGATCACTGCGCCGTACCAGATGGACGCGCGGCGCTGCATCGCCTACCTCACGATCGAGCTCAAGGGCTCCATTCCGGAGGAGCTGCGCCCGCTGATCGGCGACCGCGTCTACGGCTGCGACGAGTGCCTGGAGGTGTGCCCGTGGAACCGCTTCGCGCAGACCACGCGGGAGGCGCGCTTCCTCGCTCCCGCTCCGCAGGACGATGGCCGCGATCAACTCCACGCGTTGCTGGAAATGACGCAGCCCGAATTCAAGCGCCGCTACGCGAAGAGTCCCATCCTGCGCGTGAAGCGGCGCGGCTTGTTGCGCAACGTCTGCGTCGTCCTCGGCAACATCGGCACGGCGGAGGATCTGCCTGCCCTGAGGAAAGCGGAGCTGCATGAGGAGGCGTTAGTGCGGGAGCATGCGAGTTGGGCGGTAAGGGAGATTGAGAAGAGAAATACTTCGCTGAAACATTGATTGCCGTCTTCGATTTGCGGCTGAATACTTCCAGTGTGAAGTACCTGATTCCAGTCGGCTTTTTGGTCTGTGGGAGTGCGCTTTGGTTAGTCCCGCTCGCGGAATCAATTGCGCATTTAGACAAGCTTTCGGCATTGGATGAAAGTACTCCGCACGATGTCGTTTGGTACGCTTTTCTTCCTGCAATCATCGGGACGGTCTTGATTGGTTTCGGGATTTATTTCTCGTTTCGTAGCTACTCCGAAAAGTAGGCATTCATCCCTCTCTCGTTCCCAAGTTGCACTTGGGAACGCACATGTCGGCGAAGCTGCGCTTCACCCTTGGACTGAGCTTGGAAATGATATCAAATAGGGATAAGCTGCCTCAAGAACCGGAAGGCAATTCATGACCTCATCAGCCAGAAAGCGCGTGAACAAGGCCTTGGCGTTCCACGGAATTTTCGTGGTGTTCCTGTTGATATTCTTTTGGACGAAAGACATCGTCATTTACAAAGAGGAACCACCCGATCCTCCGATGTTTACCGCCAAAAATTTTCCGGTGAATGTGCCGCCGCCTCCGTTGCCATCCAAGTACGCGGAATTGAAATTAGTGCCTAATATTCCACCACCTCAACCAACGCCCTTTGACCACTAAGTGGTGACGAGGAGACTCGAGGCAGCGAAGCTGCGCGGACAAGCGACGTTGCCAAGTGCAACTTGGTAACGAGGGGAAAGTTGGGTAGCCCGGACAACTCGTTGTCCGGGTGCCGAGACCGAGACTTCGGTCGAGGCACAAGAGGTGGCCATCGATTGCGCATCGTCATCGGCTACCTCGTGTCGCTCCGCCAAGCCTGCGCGACCCGGACAACGAGTTGTCCGGGCTACCCGATCTGCCGGATGTCGGCTCGACAATCGCCGCGCCGCCCGCTTAGCTTGCCTGCCTATGGCCCGCGAGACAACACGCTTTTGGTTGACCTTTGATGGCGACAGCAGCCGCAAACCGCTCATCTGGGAGATGAGCAAGAAGTTTGAGGTGGTCTTCAACATCCGCAATGCCTCGGTGACACCGACGATCGGTATCATCGCGTTAGAGCTCGAGGGCGAGCGCGAGGAGATCAAGAAGGCCGTGGCGTGGTTGGAGGCGAACAGCGTGCAGGTCGAGCCGGTCGAGATTAATACGATCGAGGGGTAAGTCGCTCGGCAGAAGTTTCGCGCAACGACGCAGCGACGGCAACGAATTTTGGGTGACCCGGACAACTCGTTGTCCGGGTTCGCGTGGACGCTTCCAAGCGAACAGAAGGTCACCTGTGATTCTCGCAACCGAGATTTTTTTAGCGCGGCTACAACGGGCGACCTCTTGTGGCTCAGCTAATCGCTTCGCCACCCGGACAACGAGTTGTCCGGGTCACCCGAATAGGCCTCGTCGCCCCGGCCCACTTATGTGGCGGTCGACGGCTACCGTCTGATGGGCTACACTCCCCGCTTCCCCATGCGCGATCTTCTTCCGCCCAACCGACCGTTGCTGATCCTGGCGCCGATGCAGGACATCACCGATCTGCCGTTTTGGCGCGTGATGGGGCACTATGGCGGGCCGGACGTTTACTATACGGAATACTTCCGCGTCCATCGCGATTCGCGGCCGGAGAAGCACATTCTCCGCTCCATCGAGGAGAACCCCAACGACAAGCCGATCATTGCGCAAATGATCGGGCAGGACCTCGAGGCGTTGCGATGGACGGCAGGCGAGTTGCAGCGGCGCAAGATCGCCGGCATCGACCTTAACTTCGGTTGCCCCGCGCCGATCGTGTGCAAGAAGGAGGCGGGCGGCGGCCTGCTGCGGAATCCGGCCAAGATGGAGGCGATTATGCGCGAAGTGCGCGACGCGGTGTATCTCCGCTTCACGGTGAAGACGCGCATCGGCTTCGACACACCGGAAGAATTTCCCGCGCTGCTCGATCTCTTTCGCCGGCATCCGATCGATGCGCTGACGGTCCATGGCCGCACTGTGCGCGAGATGTACAAGCCGGTGGTGCATTACGACGCGATCGAGCGGGCCGCGCGGTTGATGCCGTGCCCGGTCTTTGCCAATGGCGATGTGCGCGATGTGGAATCGGCGCGACGCATCACGGCCACGACGGGCGCGAGCGGGCTGATGATTGGACGCGGGGCGATTCGCAATCCATGGCTCTTCACGCAAATTCGCGAGGCGTTCGAGACCGGCGTGGTGACGACGCAGCCGACGCTGGTGGATCTGCGCGGCTATATCGACCGGCTGGACCAGGAGACGCGCCTCCCCGGCATGCGTGAGGGCGGGCATGTCGGCAAGATGAAGAAGTATCTCAATTACATCGCGCCGGGGATTGGCAACGAGCTTGATCCGAATGCGTTTTGGAATGAGTTGAAGCCGGTGCTGACGCTGAGCGAGATGTTTGCGGTTTGTGATAAATATCTCCTCACCGGAGGGTCGGTGGCAGACATGTCTGCTGTCCCGACCCATACCGGAAACTTCGGCGGCGAGGTGAGGGCGCGGACGGCGGATGCAGGATCATCGGATGATGGTGTTAAATGAAACACGTCATCATTAAGGGAGTACAGCCAAGCTGCGCGGACCAATGCGTTCCCAAGTGCAACTTGCGAACGAGGGGATTGAGCGGTCTGCAAACGGCTTGGTGGCCCGGACAACTTGTTGTCCGGGTGGCGAAGCGACTAGCTGAACCACAGGAGGTCGCCGGAAAATTTTCGCTCGCTCGTTGCAATTGCACCGCCTCTGGCGACCTCCTGTTCGCGTGGGATGCTTCCACGCGAACCCGGACAACGAGTTGTCCGGGCCACCAAAGGCATTCATGACTGACGTCGTCATCATCGGCGCAGGCGCGGCGGGGCTGATGTGCGCCATCGTCGCGGGACAGCGAGGGAAATCCGTGCTTGTGCTGGAGCGGGGGGAGAGGATCGGCGCGAAGATTCTCATCTCGGGTGGCGGACGCTGCAACTTCACCAACACGGGCGCGCGGCCGGAGAATTATCTCTCGTCCAATCCCGATTTCTGCAAGTCGGCGCTGGCGCGGTACAAGCCGGAGGATTTCATCGCGATGGTGGAGCGGCACGGCATCGCCTACCACGAGAAGAAGCTCGGCCAGTTGTTCTGCGATCACAGCTCGCGCGATATCGTGGAGATGCTGCGGAAGGAATGCGCCGAGGCGGGCGTGGAGATTCGCACCGGCACCGATGTCACCGCGGTGGGCAAAACGGAGGCGGGCTTTGAGGTGGAGACGCCGGGCGAAACGTTCACCGCAACCAAGTTGGTCATTGCGACGGGCGGGCTGTCGCTGCCGAAATTAGGGGCGACCGATTTCGCCTACCGCATCGCGCGGCAATTTGGGCTTAACGTTATTCCCGGGCGCGCGGGGTTGGTGCCGTTCACGTTTGGCGGCTCGGAGCTCGAGTTCTGCCGCGCGCTCAGCGGTATCTCCGCGCCATGCGTCGCGCGGGTCGAGGCCGCTACGGGCAAGTCGCGCGCGCCGGAATTTGCGGAGCACTTTCTCTTCACTCATCGCGGGCTGAGCGGGCCGGCCATGCTGCAGACGTCGTCCTACTGGCAGGCCCCGGCAGAGTTGCGCCTCAACCTTTTCCCCGGCGGCGATGCGCGCGCGTGGCTGGAGGAAAATCGCACCTCCGGCATGCGGCTCGATACGCTTCTCTCGCAGAAGTTGCCGGAAAGGTTTGCCACGGCGTGGACGGCCCGCCTGCCCCAGGTGCGTCCCGTCCGCCACTACGCCGCGAAGGAGCTGGACGACATCGCGCACCGGCTGGAGAACTGGTCGCTCCGCCCCGCCGGCACCGAGGGTTACGCTACGGCGGAAGTGACGGTCGGCGGCGTCGATACGCGCGGCCTGAACTCGAAGACGATGGAAACGCGCGCCGTGCCGGGGCTTTATTATATAGGCGAAGCGGTGGACGTCACCGGATGGCTAGGAGGATATAATTTCCAGTGGGCGTGGGCTTCTGGAAGTGCCTGTGGTTATTCGCTTTAAAAGAATGGAGAAAAAGCATCAAAAAATCGGGAAAAAAGAGCTCAGGTTTCCCTAAAAAATTCCGATGACGTGGGTATCACGAGGTACCATGAGCACGATTTCTGGAAATTATACGGTTCCGCTCTACTCGCCTCTTCAAGCGGGCCAGGGCAGTTCCGTGTCGAGCCCGAGCGGTTCCACCTCGAACACGCCAAGCTCCGTTTCGAGCCAGACGGCCAATAACCTAGCCAATCTGGGCTCGGCGCTGCAGGCTGGCAACCTTTCGGATGCCCAGACGGCGCTGATTGCGGTGCAGAGCGGGTTGACGGATGAGGGCGCCTCGGATGTGAACCCGGCGCCGACCACAACGGTCACGACCGATTCCGGTGAGGAAGATTCAAGCACAAACACTCCCAGCGGCCCCTTCACCAGTAATCAGCAAGCGAATGCGGATTATCAGTCGATGGTGCTGAATTTGGACCAAGGGAGAATCGCGGCAGCCGCGAAGGATTACGCGCAGCTCCAGACCGACCTCAAGCTCTACGGGCAGCATCATGGCCGATCCATTTCAATTTCAGTCAACACCCATTCCCGCGCCGATGAAACAGCGGGCAATGTGTTTAGTGTGACGGTGTAGTGGGTTTGTTTGGGTGGCCCGGGCTACTTGTTGCCCGGGTCGGTGCGCAGCAGCGCGGCGACAAGCAGCGATGCATTGCTTGGTCGCCACCAGATCGCTTCCTGTCGCTCCGCCGAGCCTAGGCGACCCGGGCAACAAGTAGCCGGGCCACCCGATCAAGCGCGAGCTTCCGGTTATTGCTCGACTCTGGCATTATCCCGTGGTGAAACCTTCGCGCCGTCCTGCATCGACCAGCCCGGCGGAGCTCTTGCGTCGCGAGGCCCTGGCGGAAGTGCGCGCCGTTTATCTCGCGCTGGAGAGCCGGCCCGTTGAGCGCGCGTGCACACGAATCACCGAGTGCTGCCAATTCAAGCTCACCGGACGCACGCCGCAGCTCACCAAGGGCGAGGCGATCCTGGCCGCGCGGGCCCTGCGCGCCGCGGGCCGCAAGGCGATGCCGGAGCGCGACGACGGCGCGTGCCCGATGTTGCGCGAGAACGGCGCCTGTATGATTTACCAGGACCGGCCCTTTGGTTGCCGAACGCATTTTTGCGCTGCGGCGGGCGGGCCCTATGCGCGCGGCGAGGTGGTCGATTTGATCCGGCGGCTGGAGGCGGCGGATACGCACTTGGGCGGGGATGGGCCCCGGGCGATTGAGGCGGCCGTCAGGGAGGAATTGCGGTAGGCGATGCGTTTGGCTCGGACAACAAGTGGTTCAGGCCACTCGAAACTTGCGCCTCGTGGGTAAGTCGGATTAGCTCCTCTAATCTTGCTACGCGCGCCAATCCGCGCTAGGTTCCCGCTGCTTTCCTTTTTCTCATGAAAATTCTCGCCTATTCCAACTGGGATGTCGTTCCGGTGCTGTGCGGCCTGGCGCATTTTGCCTTTGTGCTCACCTTCTTTGCTGTGTTCCCCATCGCACCGTGGTGGTTGCTCATCGGCATGGGGTTCGCCTACTCAGTCAGCATCTCGTGGAACATCAACGGCATCTCCCACAACTTCCTGCACAATCCTTATTTCAAGTCGCACTTTTTCAACCGCGTGTTCAGCCTGATCGAGTCGCTTTCCATGGGCTTCTCGCAGACTTTTTACGAGTACGTCCACCAGCGTCATCACATGGGCAACAGCGACCGGCCCAACGAGCATGGCGAAACCATCGACTGGCTGTCCATTTACCGCCACGGCCACGACGGCGAGGCAGAGAACATTTTCAGCTACGTCTTCATGAGCTATTTCCGCGACGAT
>CAZZWT010000029.1:7921-16005 GCA_964657775.1 uncultured Candidatus Methylacidiphilales bacterium
TACGAGTACGTCCACCAGCGTCATCACATGGGCAACAGCGACAAGATCGATCCCGAAACGGGCGATACCATCGACTGGCTTTCCATCTATCGCCACGGTCATGACGACGAGGCGGAAAACATCTGGAGCTACGTTTTCCTCAGCTATTTTCGCGACGATCCAAAGGCCATCTATCGCGAGATCGCGCGCAAGAACAAATCCGATGCCTTCTGGGGCATCTTCGAAATCGTGGCGTTCCTCACTTTCTTCGTGCTGATGGGCTGGCTCAACTGGCGCTTCATCGTTTTCTTCCTGCCGTTCTATTATTTTGGCCACTGCCTCTCGTACCTCAATGGCTACTACCTCCACTTCGGCGGCAATCCCGACAAGCCAATTGCCTGGGGCGTCAGCAGCTACCACAAATTCTACAACTGGCTTTGGTTCAATAACGGCTACCACGCCGAGCATCATTTCCGCCCCAAGATGCACTGGACCAAGATGCATGAATTCCACGTCAAGATCGCCGACGAGCAGCGTCGCGAAGGCGTCCGCGTGATCCAGCCGCCGCACGGGCTCGGCTTCCTCGACCCGGACTTGCCGGAAAAAAGCCGGCCGCTTGTGCCCAATTTGGATTCGATTCCCTCAACAGGGGCCGCGCCAATAAATTCGTGACCAACATTGTGGTGACAACGTCATCCCGGACTTGCATTAAGCACTTTCCAACAGTACTCTTCCGCCACCGTAATCTTTTGGGAGAGATCGCGTTGGAATTCTCTCCCGGGGACTAGTTTCACCACGCAACCCGACCTCATTGCCTATGCACAAGGAAGCCTACCTCCCGACCTCGGCGAACTACGCCGGGATGGACCTCCAGCTCGACGCCGTCGCGCGGAAGGCGAGCGAGACTGCTTCCCCGATTATTTCCGTAGCGACTTCCTTCGGCCACGCCGTGGTGGCGGACCGCGTACCGGCTGTTGATGCCGAGACGTGGGCAGCGGGCCTCGCGCATCAGGCGAATGATCACCGTTACTACGAACTGACGCATCAGGCGCTGGGCCATCAGTTCGAGCACTATTACCTTTTGCTCAAGGACCACACCGGCAAGACGCGGGCGATCCAGCCGTTCCTCATGGTCAAGCAGGACCTTGTCACCGGCATGCCGAAGGCGTTCCGCAACGCGATGGTGAAGGTGCGCCAGAAGTTTCCCAGCGCGCTGGTCATGCGCATGCTCATGGTCGGCTGCAGTGCGGGCGAGGGGCACCTGGTGCGCGATACCACGACGGGCAGCATCGAGTGGACGGCCCAGGCGCTGAGCGAGGCGCTCCATCCGGTGGCGAAGAAATTCAAGGCCGCCATGGTGGTGATGAAGGATTTCCCAAAGATCTATCGCAAGACGCTGCGCCCGATGAAAAAGGCCGGCTACGCGCGGGTTCCCTCGATGCCGGGCTCGCGAATGGACCTGAATTTCAAGAACTTTGAGGATTACCTGTCGACCAAGCTCAGCCACAAGACCCGCAAGAATCTGCGCAGCAAATATCGCAAGGCTGCGGCTGCCGGCGCGCCGGTGACGATGGAAGTGGTCTCGAATATCGAGCCGTTCATCGATGAACTCTTCCCGCTCTACCAGCAGGTGCTGGAGCGTTCGCAGTACAAGTTCGAGGAACTCACGAAGCCCTATTTCGTCGAGATCAGCCGCCGCATGGGCGAGCGCGCGCTCTTCTTCATCTGGCGCCAGAATGGCAAGGCGATCGCGTTCAGTTCCTGCGCCGGGCACGAGGGTGTGCTGCGCGATCACTACATCGGGCTCGATTACAGCGTGGCGCTGGACCAGCATCTCTATTTCGTCACGTTCCGCGATGTCGTGACATGGGCGATCGAGAACAAGTATACCAGCTATTACAGCGCGCCGCTCAACTACGAGCCGAAGTATCACCTGCGCCACGATCTCGTTCCGCTCGACCTTTACGTCCGCACCTCATGGAACTGGATCAACCCGTTCTTCCGCGCGGTTGTGCCTTACCTCGAGCCGACACGGTACGACCCGATGATCCGCAAATTCGCCAATGCGCATGAGCTTTGGTAGGGCGTTTTTAGCCGTAAAGGAACGCAGAGAGCGCAAAAGAGAAAAGGCATAACCAAATTGCCAAATTCTCCAAATTTCCAAAGGGGAAGTATTCTGATTCTGTTTTTTCCCTTAAAGCTTCTGCTTTTTCAATTTGGTTTATTTGGAAAATTTGGAAATTTGGTCATGCCTTCCTCAGTTCTTTGTGTTCTCTGCGCTCTTTTGCGGCTAATAACTCCGTGATCGTGAGTCCCGCCAACCAAGTTTTTTTCCGCACCGACGACGCGTGGGATTTCATTCCGGAGGGCGAGCGACTTCAAATGGCCGCCATCGATGTACGCGAGGAGGCCAGGGGCCTGCGCATGATCACCTCGCGGCACAAGATCGATGCCTTCGCGGAAAAACACGCGAAGGATTTCCGGCCCTTCACGCTTTTCGGTTCGGGCGATTTCCATCACCTGAGCGCGGTTTGGCAGCGGCAATTCACCGAGCCGTTCACGCTCCTCTCCTTCGATAATCATCCCGATTGGGACATCCGCCCGCCGCACTGGTCCTGCGGCGCGTGGATCAATCGCGCGCTGGAAAATCCGCGCGTGGACAGCGTCGGCATTTGGGGCTGCGATAATTTCGAATGTACGTTTCCCTGGCGTTTTCTCGGCAACCGCCAGGCCGCGAAGACCCACAAGCTGCTTGTCTTCCCCTGGCGCCAGAAGCAGAAGTGGTATCCGGGCTACTTCAATCCGCTGCGCGTCGGCAACTGGAAGAAGATCTTCGTCGACTGGCTCGATCATCACCACGACCACCAGGTCTACGTCACGATCGACCTGGATTGCCTCACCCACGGCGAAGCGATCACGAACTGGGAGAACGGGCGATTCACGGCGGATAACCTGCTCTGGGCGCTCGGCGCATTGCGGGAGAGAGTGGGCATCATTGGCGGCGATCTTTGTGGAAGCTGGTCGAACCCGGCTTACGAAACGCGCTTCCAGAAACTGGCTGGCTGGTTCGATCATCCCACCCCGCACGAGCCGACGCGGCAGGACTTGCTCTCCGCGAATCTCGTGACTTTGAAACGCCTCTGGCCTGCGCTGACGGGGAACTGAGGACTCCACCGTGATCCCTGTTCCCGATGGCAGTAGCCAGCGTCTGCGATTTGCACCGCTGATTCCCCGTCACGCCGCTTCGCTGAGCGAGGCACTCCTCGACCCAGCGGTTTACGAATTCATCGGCGGCGATCGCCCGGAATCGATCGATGCTCTGGCCGCGCGATTTGAGCATTTCGCCGCTGGGCCCCCGGCAATTCGCCCGACGGAACGCTGGTGGAACATTGCCGTATTCTCTTTGGAAGATAGCCGTGGTCTGGGGCGGCTGGAGGCGACGCTCATTGATGACCGCGCCGAAATTGCCTACTTGCTGGGTTCCGATCATTGGGGGAAGGGTTATGCCTTCGAAGCGATGAGCTGGTTTCACGATCGACTGGCGGAGGACGGCGCGGTCTCGAAACTTTGGGCGACCGTCCTGCCGACCAATAAGAAATCGGTGCGTCTTCTCCAGCGGCTGGGTTACTCGCCGGTGACCGGTGGTTGGCCTGAACTCGGAAGCTACGACGAAGGTGACTTGGTGTTTTGCCGCCCCATCTAGCGGAGGCAACGAATCTCTGGCCGCTTTCCCTTTGCAGCAAATCGTGCGAAACGGCCTTTGAAGTTTCCCGCTTTGATCCAACGAAAAGTTCTGCTAGCTTCCCAATGCCGGAAACTTTTATTCCATGAACAAAAAGAAGACCTCAGGGCTTTTCGCCTATTCCAATTGGGACGCGCTCCCCGCCATCGCGGGTGTGCTTAATGCCGCCTTCGTCGTGTGCTTTTACCTGGCCTTCGCCTACTGGCATGCGCCGTGGTGGGTGCTCATCTGCATGGGGTTCACCTACTCGGTCAGCATCGGGTGGAACATCAACAGCGTCTGCCATAATTTCGTCCACAATCCCTTTTTCGTCTGGCAGCCGCTCAACCGCGCGTTTTCCATCATGCAATCGCTTGCGCTCGGCTTCTCGCAGGTCGCGTATGACGCCGTGCACGCGCGCCATCATCGCGGCAACAGCGATCGGCAGGACGAGAATGGCGACACCATCGATTGGGTCTCCATCTATCGCCACAGCCACGATCACGACGACGCCGAAAGCGTCTGGAAATATACTTTCCTGAGCTACGTCCGCGATGATCCGTTCGCCATCATCAAGGAGCTCAAGGTCAAGGACGAGAAGGAAGCCGTCTGGGGCATCATCGAGATCGTCGGGTTCATGGCGTTCTACATCGGCATGTTTTTCGTGAACTGGAAGTTCATGCTCTTCTTCATCCCGTTCTATTATTTCGGCCACTGCCTGTCGTATCTCAATGGCTACTACCTCCACTACGGCGGCGACACGGAAAACCCGATCGCGTGGGGCGTCAGCAGCTATCACAAGCTCTACAACTGGCTTTGGTTCAACAACGGCTACCACGCCGAGCACCATTTCCGCCCCAAGATGCACTGGACCGCGATGAAGGAATTCCACGCCCAGATCGCCGCCGACCAGGAAGCCGCCGGCGTGCGCGTGATCAAGCCGCCGCACGCGCTCGGTTTCCTCGACCGCAACCTGCCGGAGAAAAGCCGCAGCGTGATGGCCGAGCGCGCGATCAAGATCGCGCAGGAGATTGAGCGCCGGCCGTTGGAGAAGGTGTAGGTTTCCCCTTCTACAAATGTAGCGGCGGTCTATGACCGCCGGTGGAATTGTTTCCCTCGTTCCCAAACTCTATTTGGGAACGCACTTGTCTGCGCAACTCTGTTGCTTCAGCGCAGCAGTTTTCCGAAGGGGATCGGCAATGGAGTTGCCTCAGCAATTGCGTTCCCAAATGGAGTTTGGGAACGAGGTAAAGTCTCATTACGGAGGGTCGGCCTCCGGCCCGACCCTGACTTCTGTTCCCTCGTTTTCGTTTCTATTTAGAAATGGAAGAGACGATCCATTAAGCCTCCTCGGCAGCTTTGAAATGGCGCTGGACGATGGTTCTTACCTGTCGATAAAGATGGCGAGAGATATCCTTCTCTGGATCGAGGCCCTCGGCTTGAATGACGGCTTTCGCGAAGGTTTCGATATGCGGCGCAGGATTTTCGATAAGGTTGGCTATCTCAGCGGGCGGTAAGCAGAAGCCTAAATCCACGCACAATTCGTCCAGGAGGGATGAAGTTTGTTTTGGTGACATTCAGAGCGAGCCGTGGTTCAGGGTCGGGCCGGAGGCCGACCCTCCGAATAGGTTTTAGATATCCACGATCGCGTGAATGCGCTTCATCACGTCGTCCGTAAACTTATCCACCACCTTCACCGCCTGTAGATTTTCCGTCAATTGCGCCACCTTCGACGCACCCAAAATCACCGTGCTTACGTGATAATTCCGCAGGCACCACGCGATGGAGAACACCGCCATGCTCAGCCCCATCTCCTTCGCCACTACTTCCAGCTTGCGCACCTTCTCGCCCTTTTCCTGCATGTCGCGCGTGATCTGTTCCTTCAGCCAGCCGTATTCCTTCAGCGAGGCGCGCGTGCCCTCGGCGGGACCCTTGTCGTGCTTGCCGGTGAGCAGGCCCGAGGCGAGCGGCGACCAGATCGTCGTGCCCATGCCGAATTGATCGTAGAGCCGCTCGTATTCGCGCTCGAACCGGAACCGGCCCAGGAGATTGTACATGGGCTGCTCCATGGTCGGCGGCACGAGGTAGAGCTCGCGCGCGATGGCATGCGCCTGCGTGATTTCCTGCGCGCTCCATTCCGAGGTGCCCCAATAAAGCACCTTGCCCTGGCGCACGAGGTCGCTCATCGCGCGCACCGTTTCCTCGATCGGCGTGTTCGGGTCGGGCCGGTGACAGAAAAAGAGATCGAGGTAATCGACCTGCAACCGGCGCAGCGCGTTGTGGCACGCCTCCATCACATGCTTGCGGCTCAGCCCTTTTTGGTTGGGCAATTCGCCGCCCCAGAAAACTTTGCTCGAGACCAGAAACGTCTCGTGCGACCAAGCCATCTTGTGCAGGATGTTGCCCATCACTGTCTCGGACCGCCCCGAGGCGTAGGCCTCCGCGTTGTCGAAAAAATTGATGCCGTTATCGTAGGCGGTCCGCATCAAATCGGCAGCGACATCGTCGCTGATTTGCTGGCCGAACGTGACCCAAGACCCGAGTGACAGCGCGCTGACCTGCACTCCCGATTTGCCGAGGCGACGGTATTCCATGGAACAAAGCTAGGTGCCCGCGCGCCGGTGGCAAGCGGCGCTTCCACCTCGATCGAATGCCACGAGCGTAGCGTTTTTGCTTTCCTCCCGAGCCCCGCCAGACTAGACCTCAGCGCGCCGGTAACTTCAACCAAGGGGGACCAGATGGCGGATCAAATTCCAGGGGCGGATAAGAAACTCATTGCGGGGCTGTTGGGCATTTTCCTCGGCAGTTTGGGCATTCACAAATTTTACCTCGGGTACCGGACGCCGGGCCTCATCATGCTGCTGGTGACGGTGCTGACTTGTGGTTTCGGCGGCGCGGTGATGGGATTAATTGGCTTTATTGAAGGCATCATCTACCTGGTCAAACCGGACGATGAATTTGTCGCCACCTACGTCAACGGGAAGAAAGAGTGGTTTTAGTTCATCGCCGAAGCTGGAATTACGCCGCGCTCGTGCTACTGATGGTGGATGCCATGGTATTACGCAGGCCCTGAGGCCAAGCCGGTCGGCCCCGTCACGCTGGAGGAATTGCAAGCCTTGCGCGCCAAGGGCGCCATCATGGCGGACACCTACGTCATCGAGGAAAAAGGGCAGGGCATGGCCGGCCTGGCATGGAAGCGCTATCAGGAACTTTTCCCCGCTGCGGCGACTCTTCCGCCCTTGCCCGCTGTGCCGGGCGCATCGCCATCCGGGCCACCGCTGGCTCAACCGGCTTTTTATGTGCCGCCGCCCGCACCGCCTGTCAACCCGCCTTCGGTGACCCAGGCTCACCCGCTTTTCCCCTCCGCCACGCCGTCGGCTTATCCGACCTCGGTGCCGCCCGTCTATCATCCCACCGTCCCGCCGCCCGCTGCGTCCTCCGGTGCACACCTTCCGCCGCCTTTTCATCCGGCCGCGGCGCCGGCGGATCCTTATCGCTACGGCAAGCCGACCAACGGCTGGTGCGCGTGGGGATTCGGCATCGGGCTGGCGGCGTTCTGCTTCTCGCTTTTCCTGTGCGGGACCGGATTTCTGCCCGCGCTGCTGGCCATTCCTCTCTGCAGCATCGGGCTGCTTCAGTTGAACAAACATCGCGAACAGGCGGGCCATTGGCTGGCGATCTGGGGGCTCATCCTGTCAGGCCTGGCCTTGGTGGTGGCCGTGGGCTACTTCTATTTTCTCGGCATGCCGCTCATGAAGGCGCAGGGGCTCACCGTGACGGAAGAGACGACGAACGATTCGGAATAGTATGACGCCGGTTTGCACCTCCGCGACTGAGTCCTCAAAGCTGAGCGGATTGCTTTCGCCTCGCACCCAAATCGCGCTTTCCGCCTGCGCGTGCGGGGCGGCGACGGCCTTTCTCTTCGCGGTTGATCCGAGCAGGCATGCGGTCTATCCGCAATGCCTGCTCTACAACGCGACCGGGATTTACTGCGCCGGTTGCGGTGCCACGCGGGCCGCCTACGCCCTGTTGCACGGTCGCGTGCTTCTGGCGCTGCACGACAACGCGCTCTTCGTCGCCGCGCTGCCGCTGATTCTCTACGTGGCCGGGACCTACGCGCTGCAAGCCTGGCGCGCCGATGCGTGGCCCTCCGTGTATGTCGATAGCCGCAAACTCGTCTGGCGCGGCGTGGCGATTTTCCTCGTGCTGATGACGTTCATGCTCCTGCGCAATCTGCCGGGCGCGCCGTTTGAGTGGTTGAGGCCTCTTTAAGCAACGCCGGTGGGTTTTGACGGAATGACGGAATTTTCGGAATTAACGGAATTGCTGCAGGGAGACGTTGATAATGATTATAATGATGAGGAGGATGGGCTGAGATGAGCTC
>CAZZWT010000030.1:0-15164 GCA_964657775.1 uncultured Candidatus Methylacidiphilales bacterium
GGCCGCCTCATCCTGCGACGCGAGAAGAAAGATCGCGGCGGCAAGACGGTGGTCGTCGTCTACGGTTTTGACGAATTACCCGGCGCCAATGCGGTGATGATCGGTGATCTGGCCAAGGATCTCAAAGGCAAGCTCGGGTGTGGCGGGACATTTGATCGTCGCGAGATTGTCTTACAAGGCGATCGCGCGGCGGCGGTGAACGCTGTGCTGGAAGAACTTGGCTTCCGTGTCGATGGGGTGAAGGAGTAAAGGCAGGACCAAATTCCAAATTGGCCAAATTAACCAAATGAGGGATGAAGGTTGGTTGAACCTTCCCACCATCCTCATCGTCTTTAATTGAGTTGATTTGGAAAATTAGGAAATTTGGTCCTGCCTTTCCGCGATACCACCTTGTAATGTTTTTTAACTCTGGAACAGCACGACTTGTGCTATAAACACTTGTGGCCAAACACATCGAACCTCTTTCCTCCCGCGCCAAGCGCGTCGATTTGCGGACAGAGCCCGAGGTCAACGGCCAAGCCCCGCTGAAACAACCGCGCAAGGTGGGCGAGCCCAAGCCCGCGAAACAGAAGCGTTCCATTTGGAAAAAGCTGTGGACCGCGTTCATTGTTTGCTTCGTCGTGGCCATCATCGCCTCGTGCGTGCTCGGCTACATCGCTTACGAAAAGGCGCTCGTCTACTACGCGCGCGCCGAAACGTACGACCTGAAAAAGCTCGATGATCTCAACGTCACCTCGACGTTTTACGACGTCAATGGCGAGGAGTTGGGACGCATTTTTGTCGAGGACCGCATCGTCCTGAAGCCGGAGGAAATCCCGCAATCGATGCGGCTCGCGGTCATGGCGGCGGAAGATCACCGCTTCTATCAGCACGGCGCGATTGATTACGAGGGCATCGCGCGCGCGTTTCGCGAAAATCTGAACAAGGGCCACGGCGTGCAGGGCGGCAGCACGATCGAGCAGCAGTTGGCGAAGCATCTCATCGGCGATTTCTCGCGCACGCTGGACCGCAAGTTCCTCGAGGCCTTTGTCGCCATTCGTCTGGAGAAAAACCTGACGAAGGACCAGATCATGAATTATTACCTGAACCGGATTTATTTCGGGAAGGGGTACTTCGGCGTCGGCGCAGCGGCGCGCGGCTATTTCGGCAAGGACGCGAGCCAACTCACTGTGCCGGAGTGCGCCCTGCTGGCCGGTATCATCCGCGCGCCGACGAGTTCCTCGCCGCGCGTCGACATGGAGAAAGCGAAGTGGCGCCGGAACGCCACGCTGCGCCAGATGCTCGACTACGGCTACATCAAGTCCGACGAGTACGCGAAGTATGTGCAGACGCCGGTCCATGTGCTCCCGGCCAAGCCGCCGCAGCAGACCTTCGTCATGGCGCAGGCGGTAAAAGAGCTTGAGGCGATACTTCAAATCGAGGGGACGGAAGAAATGCCACAGGGCCTGACGGTCCATACCAATATCGATCTCCACTTGCAGCGCGCGATCGAGACGGAGATGAACCTGGAGCTGACGAACCTGGAAAACGCGCAGGCCGCGGCCAATCCACCCGCGCCCGGTGCGCCGCCCGCGACGGTGAAGCCTCCGCTGCAAGGCGCGGCCATCGTGGCCGATGTCACCACGGGCCGCGTGCAGGCGTGGATCGGCGGGCGCGACTTCTCCAAGAGCCAGTTCGATCACATCTCCATGGCGCACCGCGAGAATGGCGCTCTGCTGCAGCCCATCCTCTACGGCCTCGGTTTCGATCGGCTCGACCTGACGCCGGCGTCGATGATCGATTCGTCTTACATCGATCCCGTTTCCACCAACGCGGCCGACCTCAGCCTCGGCAATCCGACCACGGACCTGAACAAGTGGTTCCTTTCCGTGCAGGACGCGCTGGCGCTGGGCAATAAGTCGGCGGCGACTCGCGTGGTTTTCAAGCTCGGCGCGCCGGCAGTGGAAAACTGGATCCGGCAGGCGGGCGTCGAGCCGGTCCATGCGCCCGATGCCAAGACCAACATGGCCAATCCGGACCTGATGACGCTGGGCGATGTGGCGACGCTCTATCAAGTGATCGGCAATGGCGGTATTCATCGGAAGCTGAAGATCATCAATTCGATTCAGTCGCGCACGGGCGAGATTCTGTACGACGACACCAAGGCCGACAAACAGACGCCGAAGGATGAGATGCTCAACGGCCTCAACGACCGGCAGTTGACGCTGACGCTGCAGAACGCGCTTCGTTCCGGCCCGGCGCGGACGCTGGCGCGCGATTACGGCTTGAAATCCTCGGTGGCGGGCATGCCGGGCTACTCGGACGGCTATCGCGACGCCTGGTTTGTCGGTTATACGCCGAAGCTGGTGGCGGGCGTCTGGGTGGGCTATGACGATGTGCGGCCCATCGGCGGTCGCGATATTGCGGTGCGCTCGGCCGTGCCGCTGTGGGGCTCGATCATGCAGCAGGTCGAGGCGCGCATCCCGAGTGGCGGCGCGTTTCCCATTCCGCCCGAGTTGACCAAGGTGGAGATCGATCGCGCGACCGGCGCGCTGAAGGGCCTCGCGGGCCTGGCCCCGGCGCCGGGCGATATTTTTGTGTATTTGAAGAAGGAGCAGGTCGATGCGGCGGGCAGCATGGCGTCGTCGGCTGGCCAGCAGATCGAGGCGCCGGCGCAGTGGACCGATTGGTTGACGACGATGTTCAACCAGGCGGACGAGACCGGCATGTCGAACGACCCGCTGACCGGCAGCGACAAGCGTGCGAACATCATTCCCTCGCTGGCCGAATACAAGATGCCGGCATTGCGCGGCGATATCCTTTCAGCGGACGGCCAGATTTACGCCACGACGGGCACAGAGAAAAACCTGGTGCTGGGCTGGCCTGCCGCCGACGAAGCCACGGCAGATGACGAGATCGTCCGCTGGATGCGCACCCGCCTCGATGAAGTGCAGCAGACGCTCGGCACCAAGATCGATGTGACCGATGCGGACCTGCTGGCGCAGTACAAGACGCAGCGGTACCAGCCATTTCAGGTCATGGAAAATGTGACGCCGTTCCAGGTCAACCAAGTGCAGGCGGCGGGGCTGGAGGCGAAGGGCTTTGGTTTTCAGACCGCGCCGCTGCGCAAATACCCGCGCGGCACCGAGCTGGCCCACGCGCTCGGCTATCTCTCGCGGGATCAGCAGCGGAATCGCGGCAAATACCTGAGCGGCGATGTCATCTATGATCGTTACAAGGGCGCGGCGGGCCTCGAGCAGGTCTTCAATCAGGACCTGATTGGCAAGGAAGGCCGCTTCATGATTTCGACCACGCCGGAAGGCTACGCCCGCTCGGCCGTCGTCGCGGAGCCGGCGACATTTGGTAACAACGTCCGGCTCAGCATCGACTCGAAAATCCAGGCGGCGGTGGAAAATGCGCTGACGACCGCCGCGTCGGACAAGGACCATCCGTTGCCGATGACGGGCGCGGTGATCATGGATATCCACACCGGCGATGTGGTGGCCATGGCCTCGCACCCGACGTATGACCCGAACATCTTTGTGCCCTCGATCAACGCGGATGAATGGAACGCCCTCAACACGGCGCAGTTCAATCCGCTGCTCGACCGCACGATCCACGCGCAATATCCGCCCGGCTCCGGCTTCAAGACGGTGACGTCCATCGCCGCGATGCGGGCCGGCGTGTTCGACCCGAATTGGGTCGTGCATTGCCCCGGCTACCTCGATGTCGGCAGCGTCCATTTCAATTTCCCTAAGGAGCATGGCGACATCACCTACCTTGAGGGCTTCACCCACTCCTATAATACCTACTTCATGAGCCTCGGCCTCAAGGTCGGTCGCGACATCCTGCTCGATACGGCCCGGAGCCTGAATTTTGGCAGCCTCACCGGCATCAACCTGCCTGGCGAAATGCCCGGCTTCATTCCCGATCCGGAATGGGTCTTGCGCACGAAGAAGCGTGTCTTCGCCGAGGCGGGCGGCGATACGGCGAACACCTCCATCGGTCAGGGCGACGTGCTCGTCACGCCGTTGCAGATGGCCGACTTCATGGCGGCGGTGGCCAACGGCGGCACCGTGCTGCATCCGCGCTTGATCAAGCAGATCGAGGATCGCAACGGCAATGTGGTGAAGGCTTTCCCGGTCGAGACGCTGCGCACGGTCACGTTTGACGACAAGTTCATGCCCGACTTGAAGGCGGCGATGATCAACGTCATCGACGAGGGCACGGCGACGGTGGTGCATCGCGATGACATGAAGATCGCGGCCAAGACCGGCACGGCGCAGGTGGGATCGAAGGAGCACCCGCGGCAAATCGCGTGGCTCTCGGGTTATCTGCCGGCGGACAATCCGCAGTACTCGTTCTCCGTCGTGGTCGAAGGCCAGTTCTCGGACAATCACGGCTTCGGCGAGGATGATGGTCTCCTCGGCGGCGTCGAGGCGGGCGGTATTTGTAAGAATATCTTCGCGGAAATGTATCCGCTGCCGGGCAAGAAGGACAAGGTAGCGAAGAAGGACGACGATACGGCGTCTACCGATGATGCGCCGAAGGCGGCAAAAGCGGATACGCAGTAGTTAGCCGTCGGCCTCCGGGCGACGGACGCGTGGCGTTTAGGTAACCCCAACCTCGCTTTCGAATTTCAACGATCTCCCGCGCCCGGAGGCCGCGGACTACCTTCTGCAACTATGGCGGCCATCGCCTGCGGCACGCCGAGCGCTCGGAACTTCTCGCGAATCTTCTTCTCGAAGCCATCGGCCTGTATTACAAGCCGTTTAGCCACCATTTTCTCGCGGACAGGACGTGTGTTGTGTATAAGGTAGCGAATGGCTCATCTTCTTCGACTCTCGATCGCCCTCGTAACTGCCACAGGATTCACCCTGCACGCGGCTCCGCTCAGCCAGCCCGTTGCGCCGGTCCGCCCGGTCACGGACACCTATTTTGGTACGCCGGTCACGGATAACTACCGCTGGATGGAGGACCTCAAGTCGCCCGAAGTGCAGACGTGGATGAAGGCGCAGAGCGATTACACGCACGATTATCTGGCGAAGCTGCCGGAGCGCGACGCGCTGTTGAAGCGCATCCTCGAGCTCGATAATGCCTCGACCCGCGTGGCCGACCTGAGCCTCTGCGGCGGGCGCTATTTCTACTTGAAGATCACGCCAGCGGACCAGACGCCGAAGTTCTACGTGCGCGATGGGCTCGATGGCAAGGAACGTCTGCTGGCCGATGCGCAGGCGCTGGGCGGCAAGGACAAGCGCTACACGCTGGGCGAGGTCGTGCCGTCGCCGGATGGCAAGCTGGTCACGGTGCAGATCGCGGCAGGCGGGGGCGAAGTCGGTACGCTGCGGGTGATTGACGCAACCACGGGCAAGCCGCTGAAGGACACGATCGATCGCATCCTGGGGCCCTCGGTGAGTTGGGATCCTAACAACAAGTTTTTCTTCTACACGCGCATGAAAAAGCTCGGGCCGAATGATTCGCCCAATGACAAGGAGCTCGACGAGGCCTCCTATATTCACCACATCGGTGACAGTGCGGACAAGGACACGATGGTCTTCGGTCGTGTCGCCTCGCCGACGCTGGGCCTGACGCCGACCGACTGGCCGGTGATCAACCTGACCCCCGGTTCGCCTTACGCGATCGGATTGGTGGCGCACGGCGTTCGCAACGAAGCGACGATTTTCATTTCGCCGGTGGACGCGGCGGTGAAGGGTGCGCCGGTCTGGACGAAGATCATCGATGTCGATGACGACGTGACGGACCTGACCGTGAAGGGCCACGATATCTGGCTGCTCTCACACAAGGACGCGCCGCATTTCAAGATCCTGCACATGGATCTGGATCATCCTGACATCGCGAAGGCGGAGACGGTGGTTCCGAATTCCGAGCTGGTGCTGAAAGGCCTCGGTTCGGCCAAGGACGGCGTCTATGTCCACGGTTCGAAGGGAGGCGTCGATCATCTGTTGCGCATCGCGGACGGCCAATCGACGGCGAGCGAAGTCGCGCTGCCCTTCGCCGGTGGCCTCGATATTTCAACCGATGTGCAGAACGACGGTGCGCTGTTGCGCCTGACGGGTTGGACCGAAGCGCCGCAGTGGTACGCCTACGATCCAGCAACGGGTAAGGTGACCAACACCAACCTCGAACCGCTGAACCCGGTGAGTTTCTCGACGATCACGTCGGTCGAGGTGACCGCACCGGCGCCGGATGGAACGCAGGTGCCGCTCTCGATTATCTATAAGAAAGACCTGAAGCTGGATGGGCAAAATCCGTGTTTGCTGGAAGGCTACGGCTCTTACGGCATCAGCATCGATCCCGGGTTTGATGCCACGCGGCTCGCGCTGCTGGAAAAGGGGATCGTGATCGCCTACGCGCATGTGCGTGGTGGCGGCGAGAACGGCGAGGACTGGCATCTGGCCGGCCAAAAGGCGACGAAGCAGAATACGATTACCGATATGATCGCGTGCGCGCAGTACCTGATCGACAAGGGCTACACGTCACCCGGCAAGCTGGCGGGCCGCGGAACGAGCGCGGGTGGAATCACCATTGGCGGTGCGCTGACGCAGCGGCCGGATCTGTTCACCCTTTGCATCGTCAACGTGGGCATGGTGAATGCGCTACGCTCGGAGACGGGCCCGAATGGCCCGGCGAATGTGCCGGAGTTTGGCTCGGTGAAGGATGCGGATGGATTCAAGAATCTCCTGGCCATGGATGCGATCCAGCATGTGAAGGACGGGACGCCTTATCCCGCGGTGCTGCTGATCACGGGCGCGAATGACCGGCGGGTTGACCCCTGGAATTTGTTCAAGATGACGGCGCGCCTGCAGGCGGCGACGTCGAGCAAGAATCCGGTGCTGCTGCGCATCGACTACGATCTGGGCCACGGCATGGGCTCGAGCAAGACGCAGCGCGATGGGATCACGGCGGATCAGGCGGCGTTGTTGCTGGAACGCGCGGGAATGGCTCCGGCGGCGGCGAAGTAATGATTCTCTCGTTCCCCAATTTTATTTGGGAACGTCCTCTTGCTCTCGCGAAATTTCATTTCGCGCTGATCGCTGAAGCAATGAAACTGCGCAGACAATTGCGTTCCCAAATAAAATTTGGGAACGAGAGAATTGCTACTCCTCGACAATATCTTTTTGCCCAGTCCGATCCGCGTCCGTGCAGGGGAAATGCTGCTTGAGCGCACGACCGGCCTGCTCGATCGCGGCGACCATGCCGCCCGTGTAATCGGTCGTCTTGAAGTGGCGCGTGAGCAGCGCACTGAGTTCATCCCACCAGGCTTGCCCGACCTTGGCATGGAAGACCGTGCCGCCGACCACGGCGAATTTCTGCGACTTGGGCGCGACGAAAATGAGCAGGCTGTTCTGGTCCTTGGCGGCATCGAGGCGGAGCTTGCGAAACTCGGCGTGAGCGGCGGCGAGGGGATCGACGACATACTTGTGCGTGATGAACAGGACGATGTCCCCGGAGGTGCCGTCCTCGGCGGACCGGATGGCCCGGTGGACACGGTCGTGCTCCACCGCGCTGAGAAAATGTTTCACTTTCATGGTGTTACCAGCTTCCTCCCGCGCCGCCGCCGGCGGAACTGCCGCCGCCCCCGCTAAAGCCACCGCCACCTCCGCCGCTGTATCCGCCACCGCCACCATAACCGCCGCTGGAATAGATGATCGGGCCCGTGCTGAACGAGCCGTAGCGGCTGATGATGAGAAAGATGATGATGAAAATAATGATCGCGACCCACGGGACGCCTTGGTCCTTATTCTGGTTCGCGGTTGACCCGGTGCCCTTGTACTCGCCCTTGGTCGCCGCGATCATGGCGTTCACACCCGCACTGACACCGCCTCCGTAATCGCCCTGCTTGAAGCGCGGGCCGATGACCTGCGTGACGATGTTCTTGCAGATCGCGTCGGGCAGCGCACCCTCGAGGCCACGCCCGGTGCAGATGAACATTTTGCGGTCGTTGACGAAGACCATCAGCAGCGCGCCGTTGTCCTTGTCCTTTTGCCCGATGTGCCAGGCGTTGTAGGTGTCGATGGTGTATTGGTCGATGTCGGCGCCGTCCGGCAGGCTCGGGTAAAGGGCCACCACAATCTGATTGGAGGTGTCCTTCTCGAATTGCTCGAGCTGGCTGTTCACGGATTCCAGCGTCGAGCCATCGATGACGTGGGCCTGATCGGTGATGTAGCGATCGGGCGCGGGCGGCAGATTCTGCGTCTGGGCGGGGAGACTGGCGCTCAACGCCAGCAGCAGCGCCCATGCAGCGAGCGCCCCCATCGTCCACCGCGCGATTCGTCGGCGAAACATAAGCTTCACCGATTAATGCGCGGGGGCGTTGGTCGGGGCGAATTGATCGAAGTTGACCACGGGCGGAACGTCGCTGCCTTGGCGCGCCTGGAAGTAGGGTCGCACGGTGAAGCCGCCGAAACCGGCGATGAGACTGCCGGGGAAGCTCTGCACCGAGGTGTTGTAACTCTGCGCGGCGGTGTTGAAGTAGTTGCGCGCGGTGGCGATCCGGTTTTCCGTGCCTTCCAGTTGCGCCTGGAGATCGAGGAAGTTCTGGTTCGCTTTCAGGTCCGGATATTTTTCCGAGACGACGAGCAGGCGGGAGAGCGCGCTGCCGAGTTGCCCCTGCGCCTGGTCGAACTTCTGTAACTGCGCGGCGTCGGTCGGCGCCTGACTGCCGTTGACGGTGACGCGTCCGACGCTGGCGCGCGCCTCAGTGACTTCGACCAGCGTGGACTTCTCGAAATTCGCCGCGCCGGAGACGGTGTTGACCAGGTTCTGGGTCAGGTCCGCGCGCCGCTCGTATTGGTTCTCGACCTCGGCCCACTTGGCGTCGACGTTCTGCCGTCCGCTGACGAGTTTGTTGTAGCCATCGATATACATAGCGCCGATCACGACCGCGAGAATGATAAAGCCAACCACCAAGAGACCGCCGCAGCCCAAGATATATTTACCCATAAGATGGAGATGAGCTTAATGGAGAAATGGGGTTTGTCCAATGGTAGGGATGCGATGCCTCTACCAAGGCTACGGTCGGCACGGAATACCGTCCCTACCGGTGAAAGGCTATTCGTTCGCCGCGACCGAGAGTTTCGTCGGGTCGGCTTCAAGCGGGCGACCGAAGGCGCAGAAGCGGCCCTGGTGGTGCACCATCCCAAGCCAGGTGGTGTAGCCGCCGCAGGGTTGCGAAGGGCGGAAGACGTAGATGTCGGGCCCGCCGTTGCGGCGATTGTGCTCGCCGCCGCGACTGCTTTGCGAGCCGGCCATGATCCATTGGCCCTTGTCGTTGGTGCCGAGGTAGACCATGACGTGGGTGATGGGCGGTTGGCGCTCGGGCTTGTAAGTGTTTTCCCAGAAGAGAAGATCGCCCGGCTTGAGGCTGCGGCGCAGGAATTCGGTATCGACGAAGCCCTGGGGATTCAGCGGCACGTCCCACGCCTTGCCCTGCAGGTGGAGGTAGTAGTATTGGTCCGACGCGGTGCGCGGGAGCTGAATCCCGGCTGTAACCTTGTAGAGATAGCGGGAGGTGTTGGAACAATCCATGACCCACGAATGGGCCTCGCCCGGTGGCCGCCAGTCGTCGTCGTACTCGATACCCTGGTTGCCCAGCATGCGGGCCTGCTGGAAGAAGCGCGCGCCCCAATCGCCGGACGCCGCGCTCATCGTCGTGCCCGAGTTGGGGCTCGGGTTCGGCGTGCGGCTGGTGAGCCGCGCTGGAGGCGGATTGAAAGGCAGAGGGCGAACGCTGGAGGTGCTCGATCCGGTCGAGAAGCTCGTGCTGGGACGCGAACTGAACGTGCTGGTCGATTTCGCCGAATTGCCGGAAGCCAGACCGGACGGCGCAGGTTCCGTCGATACCGTGGCAACAGGCGGGAGGGGCTTGAGCATCATCGTGACCGTGGGCGTCGGGATCGACTCCGGACGCGGAGTCCGGGGCGTGATGATCTCCACCTCGGGGCCTTGCTGGTCGGCGGGAGCCTGATCTGCCACCACCTTGTCGGCGGCATCCTTTTCAGCCGCCATCTCGGAGGGAGAAACGAGCTTGGCGATGGGCGCGGGCTTGCCGTCGGGCTCTGTCGCATCGGGCTCGGCGGCCGCATCGTCGCCGGGCGTGGCCAGCGGCACGGGGCACGAGGCGAAGGTCGAGGCGGGCACGTCGAAGTCCTGCACCGGCTGCGCCAGGGCGTAGGACTTTGCCTTGGCCTTGGCGGCGGCAGTCTTGCTGCCGGGCGCAGCGGGCACCTGCAGGATGTCGCCCGGCTTCACGCTCGTGACGCTGGTGGGAAGGTTGTTGAGATCGCGCAGTTTTTTGCGCGTGGTGTTGAATTTGCGCGCGATGCTGGTGAGCGAGTCGCCCTTCAGCACGGTGTAAGGTGCGGTGTGTTTGACTACCGCGGGAGCCACCGTTGCGCCCGCCGGCGCCGTGGCGGGCGGAGCGACCGGCGCGGAAAATCCGGCCACCGGGGCTTGGGTCTGCGCGTAGCCGACCGACAACGACGCCAACGCGAGGACAAGAGCACGAGAAATCGGGGACGATAATTTCCGATTGTTCATGGGATGGTCCTGCGGGTTAGATCAAGGGCGTCAAAGGTGGGTCGTTGAAAAAACGGTGGTTACTTGGCGGCAGGCGTCTCGACCTTCGCCGGGGGAATCTGCAGGACTTTGCCGGCGCGCAGCTTTTTGTATTGCGACTTTTGGATGTGGTTGAGTTTGGCCAGCGCGTGAATGCTGGTGTCGAATTTCTTTGCGATGGAATCCAGCGTGTCACCGGCTTCCATGGTGTAGCTGGTAGGGCGCTCGGCAGGCGTCGTGGTTTCCGTGGGCGCCGGGGCCGGAGTCATCGCGGGTGCGGGGGCGGGCGCCGGGGCCGCCGAGGTCGGTGAGGTGGGTGCGGCGGCAGGTGCGGCGGCGGACGAAGTGTCAGCGGGCGCGGGTGTCTGGGCGTGAGACAGAAGAGCGGGAGTGGCGAGCGAAAGGGCAAGGGCGATAGCGAAAGTCGAAAAGGACTTGGATGTCATAAAGAATATGGTATCGGATTTATTACGTTTTTGAAGTAAAAACTTGTTTCCACTGGCAAAGTCGCGTGAGTCATCAGTTATGAGAACTGTCGGCCTTTAGGTCAAGGCTCGATCACGCTTTCCGACGGTGCCGGCGATCTATTTTTTCACCGGGAGATAGGGCCTCAGCTCGGGGATCAGTCGCTCGGTACGCGCAAGGCCGGCCTCGTAGGTCAAATGATACATGGTATCGTAAAATTGGTCGCGCGGCAGCATCACCTCGTCGGCGGTCCCGATGACGGGAACGTTGTGCGATTGATAGAAGCGAGTGATGGTTTTGATCGTTCGCCGGGCGGGGGGCAGGCTATACTCGGGTTGGCGAATGAGGTTCGGAAAGGTCGCCAGCACGGTGACCTGATGCGCGTGGGCCCATTCGATGAACGAGGCGATGGCGTCGAAATCGGCGTTGTGGTCGGAAGCCAATCCGTTGATCAAGACGGGCAGGAGCCGATCATAAGCTATGGGCTTCATGGGCGGAATGTTGTCGGCGTGGTTGTAGACTTCGTCGCCGCGGTCGTCGGTGCAGTCGATGCCCGGCGCGGTCAAGCTGTAGGCGGAGTAAGGAGGGGGGCCTGGAGGGCGCTGCGGCTTGGCCTTGGTCCATCGGTTTTCCCAACCCTTCTGCAGGCGCTTGAATTCAATCCGGGTGGCGATCGCAATCTTCACACTGAGGGGCAGTTGGTAAAAATACTCCGGGTCCCGAGCCAGTACATAGTCGTCGTTCCATTCGCCGTGGGTTTCCTGGCTGTCAGTGTAATACTCGTACTCGCAAGCGAGGAGAACGGTGTCGCCGGGGCGGACAACCTTCTTCATTCGGTAGAGCCGGTATTGAATGCTGATGCCTGCGTGGGCGCCAAAGTTGAGCGTGGGCAAGCCGGTCTGTTCCTCAATGAGCTTGGCATTAATGCTGAACAGGGTGCTCGACCCGGCGACAATCAGGAGCCTGGGGCCGGGAATGGCGGCGGCCAATTTTTCTTTTTTGCTGAGCAGGTCGTAGATCCACTGGGATTGATGGGTGGGTACGCCAGCCTCGCTATAGAGAAAGCCGATGAATACGGCGATGCAAAGGCAGAACCCCACGGGCAGGCCCAGCAGGAAGCTCCACGGGACGGTGGCAGTGGCCGCCGTGGGAGGAGAGGCAGGCGAAGACGCACTCATGGTCAGAAATTAAAGTAAATGAATGGGCTCGGCTCCGTCACGAAACTGTTGCGCAGGATGAGGTAGGCGAGAAAGCCGAGCACGAGACCGACGCCGAAGCCGAGCTTGATGCGGAACCACGGTTCCCTCGTGATGGGCTCGAGGACTGGATCGTACTTGCTGAGGAGTTGCTGCGTGTTGGGCAGCGACCAGCAAATGAGGAGCAGCAAGCCGATGGTGCCGAGCGGATTTTCGTAATGCTTGATCGCGATGGCCTCGGTGTTGACGAAGTGGACACCAAGCGGGGCGAGGAAGCTGTCGCGGAAAGCGCCGTGCCGCACGAGTTGATCGGGCAGGCTGAAACCGTCGAATCCGAGCATGTTTGCGAGCATGGTACCCGCGACGGCGAGGTTGGGCGCGCGGAAGAATGTCCACGCCAGCGCGACGGCGATGAAGGTGAGCAACGCGCTGGCGCCGCGATAGGCCCCGTGCGTCAGCGTCCAGTTCATCTGCTTCACGATAAGGCGCCACTGGTGATTGATGACGAGGAACGTGCCGTGCAGCCCGCCCCAGATGATGTAGGTCCAGCCCGCGCCGTGCCACAGACCGCTCAGCAGCATGGTGGCCATGATGTTGAAAATTTGCCGCAGATGGCCGCGCCGGTTTCCACCGAGGCTGAAGTACACATACTCGCGCAGAAAGCGGGTGAGCGTGCGGTGCCACCGTTCCCAGAAGGCAATGATCGACGTGGCGCGATAGGGGGAATCGAAGTTGGCGGGGAACTTCACGCCGAACATACGGGCGAGGCCGATGGCCATGTCGGAGTAGGACGAGAAATCGAAATAGATTTGGACGGCGAAAGCGACGGTGCCGATCCAGGCATCGAGCGTGGAAAGCGCGAGGTTGCCGATTGCGCCGTTGTAGACCGCGTCGGCGTAAATGGCGACGGAATCGGCCATGAATTTCTTGATCAGCCCGAAGAGAAAGAGCGTCATGCCGACGCCAAAGTTTTCGCGATTGGCCCTCAACTCGCGATTCACGAACTGCGGAATGATCTCCCAATGGCGCACGATCGGCCCGGCGATCAGGTGCGGAAACAGGACGACGAAGAGGAAGTAATCAAGGAAGCGATAGTGCGCGGTGCGGTCGCGGTAGACATCGACGAGATAGCTGATCTGGGTGAAGGTGAAAAACGAGATGGCGAGCGGCAGGATGATGTTGAAGTGGCCCAAGTCGCGGTGGAAAACATGGCCAAACGTGTTGACGAAAAAGTTCGTGTACTTGTAATAGGCGAGCAGGCCCAGGTTCAGCGTGATGCCAACAATAAGGATGATGCGGGCCCGCGCGGTCGCCCGGATGATGGCTTCCGCCAGCGCATAGTTCACCACGATGGAAAGGAGCAGCAGCGGGATATATTCGACCTTCCAGTAGCCGTAGAAAAAGAGCGAGGCGCCGATGAGCCAAATTTTGCGCGTGATCTGGAAGCCGGACGGAATCAAATAGAAAATGACCACCGTGACCGGCAGGAAGTAAACCATGAAATTCCAGGAACTGAAGAGCATTGGAGGCGGGAGATGGAATTTGAGTTAAGTTGGCCGAACGCGAAGCGGGAAGAGTCACGACTCGGTCAGGTAATGACAAGCCGATTTTCTCGGTGACACTCCGTCGTGCTTTGCCACCGCTCACGATGACAAAACGGGAAGTTTTGCGCCGCGCAGGGCTTCGCTTTCGTGGCCCGGACTGCTTGTTGCCCGGATCGGCCCGCAGGAGCGGGACGACAGAAAGCGATGCCTTTTCCTGCGCGCAACCGATCTGCTTCCTGTCCCTCCGCCCAGCCTCCGCGATCCGGGCAACAAGTAGCCCTGACCACGAAAGCGCTTTGCCGCGAAGTCCGTTTTCGCCCCACGCAATCGAAACATTTCCCGATCCGCTCTTCCTTGCCTCCCGCCAAAAGCGCGGTACGGTTTAGACATGAAGCGGCTCGCCGGTTTGGAAACCGAGTATGGTTGCATGGCCCCGGAATCGTTCGGGCTTCCCGCCGTTCCCACGCGGGTGCGCGATTATATCTTCAAGAAAAAGAAGCTGGGCCTGATCGATCTGCACGACCGCGATTACGATGAGCCCGCGGGCAACGGCGGCTTTCTTTTCAACGGCGGCCGGCTCTATCTCGATATGGGCCATGTCGAATATTGCACGCCGGAATGTCTCTCGCTCGCCGACGTCGTCGCCTATGACCAGGTCGGCGAGGTGCTGCTGCAGCAGGCGTTGCAGGAGCTTCACCTGTTGCCCGACGTCTCGTTCATCAAGAACAACATCGACCACTACACCAGCGCGACCTTCGGTTGCCATGAGAATTACCTGCTCAGCCGCGATGCGCCGCTGACCAAGCGCAACATCGATACGCTGCTGACGTTCCTCGCGGTGCGCATTCTTTTCGTCGGCGCGGGACGCGTTGGCATGACGCAGGCGCCGCGGCGCTATGGGAAGCTCGAGTCGAGCGAGGCTGTGCCGTACCAGATTTCGCAGCGCGCCGATTTCATCCAGACCGATATCTATGAGTGGGTGCAATTCAACCGCGCGCTCATCAACGCCCGCGACGAGCCGCTGGCCGATTATCGCCGCTTCCGCCGCTTGCACTTGCTGCTGGGTGATTCGAACCTGCTGCCTTTTGCCAACGCGCTGAAGGTTGGCACGACCGCGCTGATGCTCGACCTGCTCGAGGCCGATGCGCTGCCGGACATCGCACTTTATGAGCCGGTCTGCGCGATGCGGAAGCTTTCGCATCATCCGCACGGCCCGTGGAAAGTGGAGATGGCCGATCACAGCGAACGCTCGGCCCTCGACCTGCTGGACGAATTTCTCGCCGCGGCCACCTCGGGCAAAATCGATCTCGATGCCGATGGCAAGTGGACGGTCGAGGCGTGGAAATTCACTCTGAACAAACTGCGGCACGATCCGCTGGCACTGATCGGCAAGCTCGATTGG
>CAZZWT010000030.1:15174-15836 GCA_964657775.1 uncultured Candidatus Methylacidiphilales bacterium
TGGATCACCAAGCATTTCCTGCTCGATTCGTTCGTGAAATCGGAGGGCATCACCTGGCGCGACACGTGGCTCGAGAGCCTCGATCTCGAATATCATTCCGTCGATCCGTCGAAGTCGCTGCTCGCCGGTTTGCCTGGCACCGCGCTCGTGCAACAGGGCCTGCCCGGCCTCGCCAAGCGCGACTTCTTCATTCAGCCGCCACCGAATACGCGCGCCAATCTCCGCAGCGAAGCGATGCGGACGATCCTCCACAAAAAGCTGAGCTACGTCATCGACTGGGACCTCATCTACATCGGCGAGGGGAAGCAGATCCACCTCGACGATCCCTTCCAGCACGACCTGCGCACGCTGAATAGTTTCCGCACGCCGGATCATCGGTAGGTATCATGGACGAGTGGTCGCCCAAGTTGAAGTTGCTGTCTGTTTTAGCGAGCACGTATGCGCTGCTGCTAAATTCATCCGAAGAAGGCTGGCCTGACGAAAAACCGGCGGACGCCGCTTACTCTGCGGAGCGGATGATCGGTCACCTTTTGGACCCGAGCCGTGAGCTGCCGGATGATTGGCGAATTGTTTTCGCCCCAACAGGACCTGCGCAAGAGATTGCGATGGCGAACGGGTGGCACGACGATTATCTGAAATTAGCCGCCGAGTTCGACCGGCTT
>CAZZWT010000031.1:0-15685 GCA_964657775.1 uncultured Candidatus Methylacidiphilales bacterium
ACTCGAGGCGAGCCTGGCGGACAAGGGCGTCGGCAGCGGCAAGACCCGGCGCGCTCTGGCGACGGAAGTCGCCGATGTGCGTGAGGCGCTGTCTCCCGATTCGGCGCTGGTCGAGTACGTCGCCTACAATCGTTACACGGGCCGCCTCGGCTGCGTGTCGGCCTATGGCGCGGTGGTGCTGACGCGCGATGCGGTGCTGTGGGTGCCGCTGGGAGCGGCGGCGGAGATCGACGCGCGCGTGGCGCTGGACCAAAAATATATGCGCAAGCGGGTGCGCGAAAGCGCGCTGGCACCGGTGTTGCGCGGGCTTTACCAACAGGTTTGCACTCCGGTGGTGGCGGCGTTGCCGGCGGGAATTCACCGGCTGATCTTGAGCCCGGATGGGCAACTCGATTTCGTTTCGTTCGCGACGCTGCTCGATGAGACGGACCATTTCCTCGCCGATGATTTCGAGCTGAACTATGTCTCGAGCGGGCGCGATCTCCTGCAGAAATTGAGCGCGGTCCCGCTGACGAAGCGGATGGTCGTCGTCGCGAATCCCGATTTCGCCCACGCGCCCGGCGAGAGGCTCAGCCCGCGCGAGCTCGCCGTCGCCGCCAATGTTCTGCCGCCATTGCCGGGCACGGAGCGTGAGGCCCTCTTTCTCCAGCAGGAGGCGAAGCGCCAGGGCATCGAGGCACAGGTCTATCGCGGGGCCGATGCGTCCAAGGTCAACCTGGGAAAACTCGATTCGCCCTACGTTTTGCATCTTGCGACGCACGGGTTGTATCTCTCGCCGGATGATTTGCCCAATCTGCCGCAGGCAGCGCAGCCGATGACGCAGAGTGTGCTTGCCCTCGCCGGCGCGGCGGTGTCGTTGCATGACTGGAAGAAAGGCGTCGTTCCCCCGGTCGAAAGCGACGGCCTCCTGACCGCGCAGCAGGTGGCGTCGCTGAATCTGGATCACACCTGGCTCGTCGTGCTCTCGGCCTGCGATACCGGTGACGGCGAGGCGCAAGTAGGTGAGGGTGTGCTCGGCCTGCGCCGCGGTTTCGCGGAAGCCGGCGCGCGCAACTTACTCATGACGCTCTGGACCGCCGATGACGCCGAGACCGCGAGCTTAATGCAGGCCTTCTACCATCAGGCCTTGCAGACGGGCGACGCTCCCTCCGCCCTGGCCCAAGTGCAGCGCGCCAGCCTCGACGATTTGCGCCGTAAGCTCGGACTCGCCGAAGCCGTCCGCAAAGCCGGTCCGTTTATCCTCAGTTACTAAAGTCCGAATCTGTTCAGCACGCGATTCCAGTCGTACTGCTGATCGTCGCTCTCGCCGTGGCGAAAGCCGCGTTCGGTGGGGACGACGACCTTGTAGGTGCCTTGGAGTTGGTTCGCCGGCGCGGTGATCTTGGTGCCGGTGTCGAGGAGGAGAAATCCGTTGTTCTGAAAGACGAGGTGAGGATCCTGCGCGAGCACGGCCAGGCGATCCGATGGAATCTCGGACTTCATGGCGAGAATAAAGATACTCATCCCCGAATGAGGAACCAGGTAGGTGTCCGAGTCCTGGCAATTGAGCCAGTTGAAGGGGATGAACATGCCGACCGAGGTGTAGAGAATGGAGCCTCTCAGATCGAAATGATGCGGTGTGACGATGGCGACCTTGCTGAAATCGATGCGGCGATTCAAATCCTGAAGCTCGTTGATGTCGGCCGGCAGCTTCTCGGCGGTGAAGGCATAGCGCACGAGGTAGACGGAGCCGGTAAAGATCGAGCCGAAGATGGCCACGAGCAGCAGTCCGAAAATCTGGCGATGCGCGCTGCCCGTCTGCCTGGCAAGGTGCCTTTCCATTGCGACGAAGAACATGGTGCAGAGCGGAAAGAACAAAATCGTATAGGCCTTCATGTAGGCGTAGTTATGGATCGGGTGAATGATGTAGGTCTGAACGAAAATTCCCGCGACAAAGAGAATCGGCGATAGCCAGTAGGCGAGTTCGCGCCGATCGACCGTGAACAGGAAATGAAAAGCGAGTAGCAGGAGGGGGAACGAGCAGACGAGCGCGGTAAAGTGGAGAGGAAAGAGATCGTGGCTGAGAGAAAAACCGGGGCGGGAGTAGATGTCGATCCAACCCATGATTTCCGCCGGCGAGGCCCAGTAAGGCTGCCAGAAGCCGGGCCAACCGGTGGCGACGACACAGGCTTGCTTGATCAGTTGCGGTAGCCACGTGATCATGAACGGACCGGTGGCAAGAAGTCCGACGATGGTGGCAAGACCGAAGCGGAGATCGGCGGCGAGCGAGGTCTTTTGCCCGAGCAGCCAATCGATGCCGACGAGCGCGGCGCTTACGCAGCCAAGGGCGAGCACGGCATCCGTGTACATGACGGCGATGATGGTGCCGAGGGCAGCGACAAGCAGGAGCTGTTGCCGGTCGTCGCTGCGCCGCAGAAGATAAAGCATGATGAAAAAGAGGCCGATGTAGGGCGCGGAGAAAACCTGCGGATGCTGCCCCTCGCAAGCGTTGTTGAGCAGGTTGCAATTCATTGCGATGGCGAGCGCGTAGCCCAGAGCCATCCAGTACCGGCTGCCGGCCACGTGATGAAAGAAAAACCAGAGCACGGCGACAAGCAGCGCCGTCGGCCAAAAAAGCAGCAGGAATAAATAGGGGTAGACGAGAGGCTGCCCGGTGTACTTGAAGAGTGCTGCCCCCATCGTGGGGTAGCCGACTCGCATGACGCGGAGCAGAAATCCCGAGGAGACATTGAGGTTCAGGTTCAGCGCCCCGGTGTTGTTGAGAAGCGCGTCGTCCAGATTCGTCTGTCCCGTTTGCGCCAGAAGATCGCTCTTGATCGTGCTGATACGTTGGCCATCGAGCAGGTACTGGCACATGATGCCGTAGCCGTATTGGTCGATGCCGATGCGGAACGGTTGGCCCGGGTAGGCGAGAGGCTCGGCAGCGTGAGCACCCCGCCGACGGAGAGCCCCGCCGCCATGACCAGCAGATGTTTGCCGGAGGGGCGAAAGGCCTGGGTCAGGTACGATTTGAGATCGGCCCACGCGACCAGCGCACGAACCGCGAGCAACGCCACGGATAGCGCGAGGGCGATTGGCACGGACGAGAAGACGGTGTAATCGAGCTCGAAAAGGTATGTCGCGACCAGGCTGATCGCGCCAAAGCCGAGCAGCATCATCCCGGCCAGATCGATGCCTTCTCCGCGAAAGGAGCGAGGCCAGAGCCATGCCGCCGGCCCCGCTCCACTGGCCACGGCGGTCACGCCGAGCAAGAGGAGGAAGCAAATCGCGGCCAGCATAAGAGGAATTCGTCGGTCTTGATATAGAACCCGGCTCCCCATACTTCGAGGAGAATATGCAGCGGAGAATTCAGCTCAGCCGTGAAATAAGCCGCGGGCAGCCTGCGATCTGATTCCACTTCCATGAATCCCTTTCTCGCTCTCGTAGCGTGGCCGGTGCGTCTGCTCACTCGTTTCACCCGTGCCGTTATCGGCGATTTCACCTGGCGGCCGCCGGGTTGGGCCGCGCCGATCCACGCCCGCGTTTCGCAACGGCCGGTCCTCTCTTGCACGCTGATGCTGACCCTCATCGCGCTGGTGGCGGGCGGATGGTGGACCTGGCACTGGTACGCCCATTTGCCGCAGCCGCCGAAAATCGACTGGCAAATCAGCGCCAGCGCGAGATTTCGCCAGCAGCCGATCACCTTGACGTTCGAGCGATCGGTCGCCGCGCTCGAATCCATCGGCAAAGACGTCTCCAGCCAAGTGATCCTGTCGCCGAAGCTCGATGGCAAATGGTACTGGGTCAGCGGAACGCAGCTGCAGTTTCAACCCAGCGCCGACTGGAGCGCGGCGACGACCTACCACGTCACACTGGCGAAGAGTCTTTTCTCCTGGCACGCCCGGATTTCAACGCTCCAAAAGGATTTCCGCACGGAGCCGTTCACGGCGTCGATCAGCGATCTCGCGTTTTATGTCAACCCGAAGGACCCCTCGATCAAGCAGGTGACGGCGACGTTGCATTTTTCTTATCCGGTCGACCACGCCAGCCTGGAAAGCAGCCTGACCCTGGCGATGGAGAGTGGCGATAATGTTTTCCAGGACGCGCCGAATCCCACCGGTCGCTGCACCTTCACTTACGACCCGAATTTCAGCGATCTCATCGTCTACGTGCGCTCCGTGAATGTCGTCGTGCCGAAGGAATCGGGCCACGCGATTCTGACCATCCCCGCGTCGGTTCGGACAACAAACGGGCAGGCCCGGCTCGAAGCGCCGCAGCAGGCCGATGTGGTGATCCCGTGCCATGCCGATCTCTTCCACATCGCCTCGGCCCAGACGCGAATCGTCCCGACGCCGCAGGGCGATCCCGAGCAGACCCTCATTCTCGTCACCTCCGTGGGCGTGAAGCCGGCGGAGCTGGCGCAGGCGCTGCACGTGTGGGTTTTGCCGAAAACGCGCGAGCATCACGATCCGGACGCGACCAAGGACGAGGTGGCGAGCTGGCAGAGCCCGGCGGAAGTCGATGCCGCGGTGCTGGCGAAATCGACAGCCACGCCCGTCACCCTGGTGCCGAGCGACGAGGAGTATGCGACGCTCCACTCGTTCAAGATGAACGTGCCGGAGAACGCCTTTATCTACCTTCAAATCGACAAGGGGCTGCAGTCGGTGGGTGGATTTGCGCTCGGCGATGCGTTCGCCTCGGTCAGCCAGATGCCGCCTTATCCGCGCAACGTGCGCATCATGCATGACGGCTCGCTGCTGGCCTTGAGCGGCGAACGCAAGCTCTCGATTTCCAGCCGGGGCGTGGAGCAACTGGAGTTTCGCCTGGCGAGGATCACGCCCGCTTCCATCAATCACCTCGTCAGCCAGACGGAGGGAAATTTCCAGAGTCCTTCCTTCACCAATTATAATTTCGACGAGACGAACATCAGCGAGGAGCTCGTGCGCCGGCAGGCGATCGCAGATGCGGACAGCACGAAGACCGATTACTCGGCGCTCGATTTTTCCGAGTTCGTCAACGGCGGCGAGGCGAACAAAGGCAAGCTGGGTCTCTTCATCCTGCGCGTGGTCGCGCGGCAGTCCGGCGCGGAGGGCGGATTCTACAAGACGGATGGAGGCGTCGTTCCGTATCCGGTGAAAAATCGGCCGGCGGCACCGAACGATGGCGACGAGAATGCCGCGCCAGCCACTGATCCGGCCGACCAGTTCGGCGTACTGGCGGACCGGCGCTTGATCCTCGTCACCGACCTGGGGTTGGTCGTGAAGGATAACGCCGATGGCACGCACGACGTCTTCGTGCAATCGATCAAGACCGGCGGTCCGGTGGATGGCGCGCAGGTCGAGGTGCTGGGTAAGAATGGCCTGGCAGTCGTGACGGCAAGGACGGACGACACGGGCCGCGCGTCGCTTCCCTCGCTGGTCGATTTCGCGAAGGAGAAAAAGCCGGTCGCCTACGTGGTGCGGCAGGGCGACGATGTTTCGTTTCTGCCTTTCGGACGGGCCGATCGCGTGCTCGATTTCTCGCGCTTCGACACGGCGGGTGTGAGCGGCCTGTCGGCGCATGACTTGACCGCGTTCGTCTTCACCGACCGCGGCATTTATCGCCCGGGCGACGAGGCGAAGCTCGGGCTCATCGTCAAGCAGCGCGATTGGCAGGGAAAACTCGACGGCGTGCCGCTGCGCCTCGACGTGGTCGATCCGCGCGGGACGGTGGTGCAGAGCCGCGTGATGAAGCTGAACGCGGGCGGATTTCTCGAGGCGACATTCCCCACGCGGGAGACCTCGCGCACCGGCCAGTACCAGGTCAATTGCTACTTCGTGAAGGGTCACGAGGGCGACGACGATACCTTGCTCGGCTCCACCACGCTCAAGGTGGCGGAATTTCTGCCCGACCGGATGAAGATCGCGGCCAAGCTTTCCGCCACGTCGGCGGAAGGCTGGATCAATGGCTCGGGCCTGACCGCGCTGGTCTCGCTGGAGAATCTCTACGGCGCACCTTCCGTCGGCCATCGCATGGCGGGGAAGATCACGCTCAATCCGTCCGAGTTCAACTTCAGCAAATATCCCGACTACACTTTTCTCGATCCTTATCTGGACCCGCGGGTGGCGCGTCACTCGCATGAATTCGACCTGACCGACCAGACCACCGATGACTCGGGCCAGACGACCTTCGCGTTGAGCATGGCGAACATGGAGCCCTCCGCCTACCAGCTCTCGTTTCTGGCCGAGGGCTTCGAGAAGGAAGGTGGACGCAGCGTGACGACGGGGCAGCAGGTGCTCGTCTCGCCCCGCGCCTGGCTGGTGGGCCTGAAGCCCGATGGCGATTTCAGTTACGTGCACGTGGCGAGCGTCCGCTCGGCCAAATTCCTGGCGGTCGATTCGCAACTGAAGCCGGTTGCGGTCCAGCACCTGAAGTTGAAGCTGGTCGAGGATCGTTACGTCTCCGTGCTGGTGCAGATGCCCAACGGGAATTACGGCTACCAGTCGGTGTTGAAGGAAATACCGGTAAGCGAGGAGGAAATCGCAATTTCCGACAAAGGTCTCGACTGGCCGCTGAACACGACGCATCCGGGTGACTTCGTCGCGACGCTTGAAGACGATCACGGCGACCGCGTTTCCGTCGTGCGCTATACGGTGGTCGGGACGGGTAACGTCACCCGCTCGCTGGAAAAAAATGCCGAGCTGACGGCGAAGCTCTCCAAGCCGGAATACCTGCCGGGCGAGGACATCGAAGTGGAAATCACCGCGCCCTACACCGGCGCGGGCTTGTTGACCATCGAGCGCGACAAGGTTTACACGCACGCCTGGTTCCAGGCCAAGACCACGACCACGGTGCAGAAAATCACGCTGCCCAAGGATTTTGAGGGCAACGGGTACCTCAATGTGACCTTCGTGCGAGCGCTCGATTCCAAGGAAATCTACACCAGCCCGCTCAGCTACGCGGTGCTTCCGTTCAAGGTGAACCAGGAGGCGCGGCACACGCACATCACCATCGACGTGCCGAAAGTCGCACTGCCGGGTGAGCCGTTGCAGATGAAGATCTCCGCGAGCCGGCCAACGCAGGCCGTGGTCTACGCGGTGGACGAGGGCATCCTGCAAGTGGCGCGCTACACGCTACCTGATCCACTCAGTTTCTTTTTCCGCAAGCAGGCGCTGGAGGTGGGCACGCGGCAGACGGTGGACCTGATCTTGCCCGAGTATTCCATCGTCAAGGAGCTCGCCGCGGCGGGCGGCGATGCGGATGAGGATGCGCTGGCGCATCACCTGAATCCGTTCAAGCGGAAGCACGATGCGCCGGTGGCCTACTGGTCGGGCATTGTCGATATTGGACCGGATGCGAAGACGTTTACCTATAACGTGCCCGATTATTTTGCAGGGACATTGCGCGTGATGGTGGTGGCGAATACGGCCGATGCGGTCGGTTCCGAGGAGAAGAACATGCAGGTGCGCGGCCCGTTTGTGATCAGCCCGAACGTGCCGACCTTCGTCGCACCGGGCGACACGTTCGACGTGAGCGTGACGGTGGCGAATAACGTCGAGGGCTCCGGTCCCGCCGCGCCGGTGAAGCTCGATCTCACCACGACGGAAGGTCTCGAAGTGACGCAAAAGCCGGCCGCGGTGGCCCCAATCGCCGAGGGGCGCGACGCGGCGTTCCACTGGTTGCTGCGCGCGAAAGACAAACTGGGCAATGCGGACATCACGGTGACGGCGGAGACGGGCGACAAGAAAACGAGTCTCGCCTCGCACCTGAGCGTGCGGCCGCCCGTGCCTTACCTGACCACGCTGACGACCGGCTATTTCAAGGGCGACGAACAGCGCGTGCCGATCACGCGGAAGCTTTATCCGGAGGACCGGAAGGTGACCGCGCTGGCCTCGCCGCTACCGCAGGGGTTGACTCGCGGGCTCGGCGAGTACCTCGAACACTATGCCTACGGCTGCACGGAGCAACTCGTGAGCAAGGCCTTTCCCACGCTCGTCAGCGGCGAGACGATGGAGCAGGGCTTGCCGCGTGCGGACGTGGCGGCGCACCTTGCGGAAATCCTCGACGTGGCCGCCACGCGGCAGAACGACGAGGGCGCGTTCGGGCTCTGGCTGGCCCAACCCAATCTCCACTTCGATTTGCCCTCGGCCCACATCATGCACTTCATGACCGAGGCGAAGGAGCAGGGCTATGACCTGCCGCAGGAGATGATGTCGCGCGGGCTCTCCCACTTGCAGATCGATGCCAACGGCACGCCGGGAAATTTCCGCGAAGCCCGCAACCAGGCCTACGAAATTTATCTCCTGGCACGGAACGGCACGGTGGTGACGAATGCGCTGGAGCACAACCACAATTGGTTCGAGTCAAATGCGAAAGGAGAGTGGGGCGATGACATCGCGGCGGCCTACGAGGCATCGACCTATGCGCTGCTGAAAAACCAGGACCAGGCCGACGCGCTGATCAAGGGCTTCGACCTGCAGACGGGGAAGCATCGCTTTCCGCAAAACGAGGTCGATTACGACGACGAACTCGGGCGTGGGGCGCAGTATGTCTACCTGCTCTCGCACGAATTCCCCGAGCGGCTGAAGAAGCTGACGCAGGACGACCTGCTGACGCTGGCCTACCCGATCATCAACCAGGACTACAACACCATCTCGTCGGCGGAAGCGATCCTGGCGCTGGATGCCTATGGCCGCGCGATGAAGTCGAGTTTCCTCGCGAGCAACGTCGAGATCGATCAGATCGCCGGCAACGCAAGCAAGAAGCTCGATCTCACGTCCGGGCTCTATCCCGAGGGAAAATTCGGGCGCGAGGCCGAGGCGCTGGTCTTCAAGAAATCGGGCGGTACCCCGGGCATGCCGCGCGGGCTGTTCTACCAGATCTCCGAGAGCGGCTTTGACCTCGGGACAGTGACGGTGCCGATGAGCGACGGGATCGAGGTTTCGCGCGAATACCGGAACAAGGACGACCAGGCGGTGACGACGGCCAAGCTGGGCGAGGAGTTGACCGTGGTGGTTCGGGTGCGCAGCACGGAGAATCAGGTGCTCTCCAACGTGGCGGTAGAGGATCTCTTGCCCGGCGGCTTCGAGATCGTGGAGGAATCGGTGCGAACGGGCGCGTGCCAGGGTTGGGGCGACTTCGAGTACACCGACGTGCGCGAGGACCGGTTGCTGGCGTTCGGGACGGTGACCGGCTCGGACACGGAAATCCGGTACCGGATCAAGGCGACGAACAAGGGGACCTATGCGATTCCGCCAGTCCAAGCGGAGGCGATGTATCATCTGAAGATTCGCGCGCGGGGAGTTTCCGGAACGCTGACGGTGGATTGATGAAAACGATAGGACTTATAGAACGACTAGGTCGTCGAGGACCTATACTCGAAGCGTTGAAATATCTGGCAGTGGCGGCCCCGCTATTTGCGGCTGTTATTGCGCTGATACCCAAGCCACATCTGCTGGATCAGACGAGTTTTTCGCCCTGCTATGTGGACCGGAATGGGACGCTGCTGAAACTCGCACTCGCGGACGATGACCGGTACCGCGTTTATGTCCCGCTGGAGAAAATCTCGCCGCAACTGGTGGAGATGACGCTGCTGCACGAGGATCGCTATTTCCATGAGCACGCGGGATTCAATCCGATCGCGCTGGTGCGGGCCTCTTGGGCGGATGTGCGCGGGCAGGGGCGACTGCTCGGCGCGTCGACCATCACGATGCAGTTGGCGCGGCTCCATTATCGCCTCAATACGCGCACCATGCTGGGAAAGCTGGCGCAGATCGTGGCGGCGATTCACCTTGAGTGTCATTGCTCGAAGCATGAGATTCTGGAAGCGTATCTGAATCTTGCGCCGTATGGGCGGAACATCGAGGGCGTCGGCGCGGCCAGCCTGATTTATTTCGGCAAGGAGCCGGGCGAACTGAGTCCGGTCGAGGCAATGACGCTGGCCGTAATTCCACAGAGTCCGGCGCGGCGTTCGCCCGGCACGGCGGCGCATGAGGCGGCGTTGAAAGCTGCGCGTGGCGTATTGCTAACGCAGTGGCTGGTGGAGCACCCGGAAGACGCGCGGTTGCGTGGCGTGTTGGCGATGCCGTTGCAGATGAAGTTGCCGCGCGATCTGCCGTTCCGCGCGCCGCACTTGGTGGAGGAGATGATGCAAAGCAACACGGCACCCAAAGCCGAGACGAAGCTGGCGCTCGATTTGCCGACGCAGGAGGTGCTGGAGCGCGAGATGTCGGCTTACCTTGCGGCGCGCGCTGCGGAGGGATTTCATAACGCGAGCGCCCTGCTGATCGATTACCGGACGATGGAGGTGCGCGCGGCAGTAGGCTCGGCGGGTTTCGCTCGCGCGGATATTCACGGGCAGGTGGATGGCCTGCGTGCGCAGCGGTCACCGGGCTCGGCGCTGAAGCCGTTCATCTACGCACTGGCGATGGACGAGGGACTCATCCATCCGAACTCGCTGCTGAAGGATGCGCCGGCCAGCTTTGATGGGTATGATCCGGAGAATTTCGACCACGGCTTTGCGGGGCCGATTCGCGCGCGGGATGCGCTGGTGCAAAGCCGGAATGTGCCGGCGGTGGAACTGGAGTCGCGGCTGAACCGCGGGCGGAATCTCTACACGCTTTTGCGCGATGCGGGCATCCGGCGCTTGCAACCGGAGCCCCATTACGGGCTGACCATTGCCCTCGGCAGCGCGGAGGTCTCGCCGGAGGAGATGGGGACGCTCTACGCGATGCTGGCGAATCGCGGCGTACTGAGGCCGTTGCGGCGGACGGTGGAGGATCCAGTCGATCACGGTGTAAAATTGATTTCGCCGGAGGCAAGCTGGCTCACTCTCAACATGCTGAAGGATGCCGTGCGGCCCGATGCGGTGAATACGCCCCGCCTCGTGACCGAAGCGCGGCCCGTCGCGTGGAAGACCGGGACGTCGTTCGCCTTTCGCGATGCGTGGACGGCGGCGGTCTTCGATCACGACCTGCTGGTGGTGTGGGTGGGAAATTTCGATGGCACCGAGAACCCCGAATTCGTGGGTCGCACGGCGGCGGCGCCGCTGGCGTTTCGGATGATCGATGCGTTGCGGGCTCGCGAGTCTGCGCCGGAGAAAACGTGCTTCGCGCGCCCTCCGGATTTGAATCTGCGTCAGGTCGATTTGTGCTCTGTCTCCGGGATGATCGCGTCGCCCAATTGTCCGGAAAAAGTGAAGGGCTGGTTCATCCCAGGCGTCTCACCAATCGCGCCGTGCGATGTGCATCGGCGGGTGTGGATCGACAATGCGACGGGGCTGCGGCTTTCAAGCGCGCCGGAGGATACAGGCACGGCGCATGCGGCTTTGTGCGAGTTCTGGCCGTCGGACCTGGAGAAACTTTTCCGCGCGGCGGGGACGCCTCGCCGGGGCCCGCCTGCCGTCGTCGAAAAACGCGGGCCGGCGCTGGTGGCCTCCGCGCAAGATGCCGCGAAGGGGCCGTGCATTGTCTCGCCGAAGAAGGGGCTGGTTTATCACCTGCGCGTGGGTGCGGAGGCCGACGAGGTCCTCAACCTCGAGGCCACGGCGGAAACGAGCCGCGAAGAGTTGCACTGGTTTGTCGATACGACCTACCTCGGCGTCTCGGCGCCGAGCGCCGCGCTGCTCTGGAAGATGGCGCCGGGCAAACATGTGATTCGCGCCGTGGATGGCGCGGGCCGGGCCGATTCGCGGGAGATTTTGGTGACCGCCGTCGAATAGGCTCAATTTCCAAAATTCCACTACGTTATCTGGATTCGCTAAAAATACTGGAAATTGAGAGCAACCATGGAAACTCCAACCTACGGCTTCGGCAGGCGCTGCGTGGTCTTCCGGAAGATGCTGCCGGTGGTGCGGCTGGGGTCGTTGCCGCATTGCGCCAGCGTGGGCATGGTGCGGAGCGCCTCGGCGGCGTTGGGTGGGCGCTTGTTGGCGTCCTTCTCCAGCAGGCGCGAGATCCAGCGCTCGAGACGCGGGGAGATGTCGCGCCGCAGTTGCTTCATAGAGTAAGGCGTCTTCTTGAGGTGCGCGTCGATCAGCTCGGAGACGTTCTCGCCGTCGAAGGCGGGGTGGCCGGTGACCGCCTCGTAGAAGATGCAGCCGAGCGAGTAGAGGTCGGTGCGATTATCAATCGGCTGGCGCTGGAATTGTTCCGGGGCCATGTAGTGTATCGAGCCCATGAGCGAGTTCATGTGGTCGATCGATTGCGGCTGCGGCGTGTCGAGATATTTGGCCAGGCCGAAGTCGAGAATCTTGACTTGGAAGAGCGAGGCGGTGGCAGCGCGCGCGATCATGAAGTTGCCCGGCTTGAGGTCGCGGTGGATCAGCCCGAGCGCGTGGGCCGCGATGATGGCCTCGAGGCTCTGCTGCGCAAAGCGGAGAAAATCCTCGTACTGGAGCGGGCCCCGGACGAGGACGTCCTCGAGCGTCTCGCCCTCGATGAGCTCCATGACGACATAAGCGCCCTGCGCGTCGATGCCATAATCGAAGATGGTGACGATGTTGGGGTGTTGGAGGCAGGCGGTGGTCATGGCCTCGCGCCAGGTTTGCTCGACCAAGCGGCGGTCGTTCTGCACGACCTGCGTGCGCACGCGTTTGATCGCGACGGAGCGGTTGAGGTGATGATCGACGGCGCGGTACACGTCGCCCAGGCCGCCGCTGCCGATGAGTTCCCGGATCTCGAAGCGGTCCGCCACCCAGGGCTGCGGCGCAGGATCAGTGGGCGAACTGGCCTCCGGTGTCATATTCATCAAGGTAAGGTGAAGCGGGAATGAAGGGAAGTTTAGAGTGGCCCCGTGACTCTAACCGGGAAGGTACGCTTAAGTTGCGCGGGCGGATGCAGGTTAAATCCAAGCCGCGAAGCTGCGCGGACCAGCGCGTTCCCAAGTGCAACCTGGGCTCGGGAGCCCGATCAATTTCCGTCGTCGTCGGAAATCGCGTGGCTGGCGGAGGCGGCGGTGCCGCTCGTCTGGTAGCGGTCGAAGCGGATGATGGTCTCGCCGGGCTTGCCCATGTTGAGCTGGTCGCGGGCGATGTGCTCGACGTAGGCGTTGTCGTTCTTCATGTGCTCGGTCTCGAGCTTGAGCTGGTTCTGCGTTTCCATGGCCGCGGCGATTTCGCGCTGCTCCTTGGCCAGCTCGGCCTTGTAGCCGCGCTCGGTCTGCAGGACGGGGACGAAGAAAAGCCCCACGACGGCAAGCAACCCGACGACGATGGCCCCTTGAATAATCGGGACCAAAGTGGCCCAGATATTCCCACCACTCTGCCTTTTGAGCGGAATGCTGGAGGGATCAAGGAATCGGGCGCTTGCCATGAGTCGGTATTACTTGAGGGTGCCTCCGAATACGGCGTTGCTGCCGAGTTCTTCTTCAATCCGGAGAAGCTGGTTGTACTTCGCGAGACGGTCCGTGCGCGAGAAGGAGCCGGTCTTGATCTGGCCCACGTTGAGTGCGACCGCGATGTCGGCGATGGTCGTGTCCTCGCTTTCGCCGGAGCGATGGCTGAGCACCGAGGTGTAGCCGTTGCGCTTGGCCAGCTCGACAGCGTCGAACGTCTCCGTCAGCGAACCAATCTGGTTCACCTTCACGAGAATCGAGTTGCCCACGCCCTGGTCGATGCCTTTTTGCAGGAACTCGACGTTGGTGACGAAGAGATCGTCGCCGACAAGCTGCGTGGTGGAACCGAGCGCATCGGTCAGCTTCTTCCAGCCCGCCCAGTCGTTCTCGGCCATGCCGTCCTCGATCGAGATGATCGGATACCGCTTGGCCAGGTCCTTATAGAGCGAGACCATTTCCTCGGCCGTCTTCTTGCTGCCGTCGGACTTCTTGAAGATGTACTTGCCGGTCGCCTTGTCGAAGAACTCGCTGCTGGCCACATCGAGCGCGAAGAAGATGTCCTTGCCCAGCTTGTAGCCGGCGTTCTTCACCGCGAGGGCCAGAACTTCCAGCGCGTGCTCGTTCGACTTGAAGCGCGGGGCGAAACCGCCTTCGTCGCCGCCGCCGGTGCCGAGCTTTTGGTCATGCAGCACCTTCTTCAGCGAGTGGTAAACTTCCGCGCCGTAGCGAATCGCCTCGGAGAACGTAGGCGCGCCCTTGGGCACGATCATGTATTCCTGGAAATCGATCGGGGCGTCGGAGTGCGCGCCGCCGTTCAGCACGTTGGCGAGGGGAACCGGCAGCGTCTTCGCGTTCGGCCCACCGAGATATTTATAGAGCGGCAGCCCGACCGACTTGGCCGCGGCCTGCGCCGTGGCGATGGATACGCCGAGAATCGCATTCGCGCCCAGGTTCTTCTTCGTCGGCGTGCCGTCCAGCTTCAGCATGGTCGAATCGACCGCAAGCTGGTCCGTGCTGTCGAGCCCGATCAGTTCCTTCGCGATCTTCTTGTTCACGTTCGCGACCGCCTTGAGCACGCCCTTGCCACCGTACTTGGTCTTGTCGCCGTCGCGCAGTTCCAATGCTTCATGTTCGCCCGTGCTCGCGCCGGAGGGGACGATGGCCCGGCCGCGCGTTCCGTCCTGCAAAAAGACTTCCGCTTCGAGGGTGGGGTTGCCGCGGGAGTCGAGGACTTGGCGGGCGATGACTTTGGTGATCTGGGTACGGCTCATAGGTAACGGCTAAGGGGTTTGGTGAGGTGAGGATTGAGGGTTAAGCGGGAACGGAAAGATCGATGTCGTGCGGCTCGATTTTCTCGATGACCACCTGACGGCTCCCACCTTCCTCGGTGGAAAGCTCGATCTTTTCGCCGACCGTGTGGTTGAGCAAGGCCCGCGCCACGGCGGTCTGGTACGAGATAATTCCCTTCGACAAGTCACTGTCCCACGCTCCGAGAATCGTATAGACCACCGTCTCGCTGGTGGACGCATCCTTCAGCGTCACCTTCGTGCCGAGCGAGACCTTGCTCGTATCGGCGCCGGAAAATTCGGTCGCTTCCGCGCGGGCCAGGTCGGACTCCAGTTCGGCCTTGCGGCGGGCGAGAATGGTCTGCATTTCCTTGGCCGACTTGAACTCGTGGTTCTCGCGAAGATCGCCGTAACCGCGCGCGATGGCGATGTCCTTGGAGTTTTGCGGAATCTGGTTGCGGTCGAGGTCCTCGAGTTCCGCCTGGCGGCGCTTGAGGCTGGGCCAGGAGACCACGATCTTGCCCTCGTTGGCCTTCTCGTTCGCGGTGCCCTTCTCGGTGCCGACGACCATGGCCTGCACTTCGGGATAAAGCTTGATGATGGCGGCGAGGAGCGAGCGCTTGTCCAGTTCCTCGAACACCGGGCTGAGCAGGATCGCGCGCGTGATGTCGCGCACGTCGGCCACCGGCGCGTCCTTCAGGATCGCGGCGATCAGCGGCTTGTCGCCGAGCACGAGTTCATAGAGCTTCGTGCCCTTCTTGATCTCGGAGAACTGGTCCTTCTCCAGCACGGAAAGGATGGCCATGAACAACTGCGGCTCAATCAGCGAGCCGTAGATTTCGGGGCGGTTCTTGCACAGCCAGAAAAGGAAATCGCAGGTGATGTTGCGCTCGCGGATGTAGCGGTTCACCGCCGCCTGCACTTCGGCGTCCTTGCCGGCGGCCTGGAACGCCTCCGTCACAACCTCGGCCACGCGGCCGTTGGCGCGCGGGATGAGCGTAAGGAAAATCGCCGGCCACTGGTCGGGCAGGCCGACGCGCAGCGCCTCCAGCAACTTCGGCTGGCGCGAGCCCGGGAGCTGGTCGAGCAAATTGCTGAGCGCCGGGGTG
>CAZZWT010000032.1:0-15476 GCA_964657775.1 uncultured Candidatus Methylacidiphilales bacterium
CTGTCGCTCCGCCGAGCCTCCGCGACCCGGGCAACAAGTAGCCCGGGCCACCCAAAACACTGCAACTCCGCTTTGCACATTGGGATTTGCCTCCTATAATAACCCCTATGAGCACCCGCAAAGCCCAGGCCCAAGCCACCGACGCACTCAAAGCGCAAGCCTCCGAAGCCGTGCGCAAAGTCAACGACACCCTCAACGACCAGGCCAACGTCCTGCGCGACACCGTCGCCAGTGCGCGCTACAACACGCAGGATTTCATCGAGAACAACCCGTGGCAATCGGTCGCCATCGCCGCCGGCATCGGGTTCTTGGTCGGCATTATTGTTGGGCAGCGGCGCTAGCTGACCGGCAGGTCTCGTACAACTCCAACAGCCGCCTACCCATCGCATCCAGGCTGTAACTCTTCTCAATGTGCGCGCGGGCGGCATCGCCTAAGCGCGTGGCCAGCGCGGCATCATCGAGCACCGCGCGGATTTTTTCTGCCAGCGCCTCGCCATCCTTGGGCGGGACGAGCAGGCCGGTGACGCCGTCCTCCACCACCTCGGGAATCCCGCCGATCGTCGTCGCCACCACGGGCCGCGCCATCGCCTGCGCTTGCAGAATGATTTGCGGAATCCCCTCGTGCGCGTAGGAGGGCAGCACCAGCACGTCGAGCGAGGCCAGCACATTCGGCACATCGCCGCGATGGCCGAGCAGCGTTACGTTCCCCGCCCACGGCGCCTGTTTGATAAAGTCGGCCCACTCCTGACGCGCGGGGCCGTCGCCCGCGATCACGAAATGCACCTTGCGCCCGCTCTCAGCGAGCAATATCGCCGCCGCTTCCATGAACGTGGCGTGACCTTTCCAGCTCCGCAACACCGAGATCATGCCGACCAGCGCGACGTCCGGCGCCAGCCCCAATTCCGCGCGCAAAGTCCCCGGCATCCGTGGATCGAATTTTCCCAGATCAACGCCGGTAGCCACGCACGTCACCTTCTCCGCCGGCACGCCCAACTCCTTGGTCAACCGGTCCGCGATCTTCTGGCTCGTCGTGATGACATGATGCGGCAAGCGCCGGAACGCCACGCCGCTCGAAAACTTATTCGGGTAATCGACCTCGATATGCCGCGAGCGAATCAGGATTGGCAACAGGAACAACCGCACCGCCAGACCCGCCAACCAGCCGTCATTCGAGCTGTGCGTATTCACAATCTCCACCCGGTTTTGGATAATCCAAAAGCCGAGCCGGAGCACCTCGAAGGGCAGCAGCGCCTTGTGCGTCCGCAGCGGGTAAAAGTTGATATCCACCGCCGCCGCGCGCTTCGCGATCTGGCTCTGCGGGTGAGCCGCCAGCGCGACCCAATGCCCTTGCGCGCGCATCCATTCCAGCTCCGCCAGCACGCGAACCTCCTGCCCGCCCCAGCCGCGCGAAGATTCCGTGTGGAGAATACGCCATTGCCTCATATAGTGGAGCGGTTACGATGCAGGTTTAGCCGCCACAATGGAAATGGAAAAAGCACAGCCTCTTAGCCTCCACCGACGGCGGGCGCAGACCGCCGCACTTATTGCCGACCGCAGGTCCAGGTCATGAGCCTCTCCGGTTTCATCCTCAACAGAGTCGCGTCGCTCCTGACGCTGCACCGCACGCAGCAGCCCCGGCGCAATGCTTCCGATCCGCGCATCCTCGTCATCCGCCGCAATCGCATGGGCGACATGATCTACACGCTGCCCCTTTTGCATACCTTGCGCCGCCATTTTCCCAAGGCCCACATCAGTGTCGCGTGCGATCCGCCCGGCGAGCCGATCGCACTCGCCTGCCCGGCAGTCAACGACGTCATCGTGCTGGCCCATGGCTGGAATCCGATCCAGGCCTCGTTTAAGAACGCTTGGCATTTGCAAAACTACGACTGGGTCATCGCCGCCAAGGGCGGATACGACAGCCGGCTCGCGCGCCTCGTGCGTCTGACCAACGCCGCCATCCGCATCGGCTTCGTGCGCGATATCAAGCAGCCTTCGCCGCACTACACCGACCCCGTCGCGCTGCCCGCCGAGTCGGAGGAGGAGCACCAGATCGAGACGCTGCTGCGCCTGCTCCAGCCGCTCGGCCTGGCCAAGGTGACCGCCTTCGCCGTCAACCTCACGCTCGAGGTGCCCGTCTCGGCTCGCGCGTTCGCGGAGGAAATTTTCTCCAAACCGCCTTTCACCACCTCATCGCATTACATGCTGATCAACATCAGCAGCACCGCGAAGCTCAAGTTTCGCGAGGAGGATTTCATCTCCTTATCGAAGCGCATCCTCAACCTCACCGACCTCGCCATCGGCCTCGTCGCCGCACCGCAGGACCAACAGAAAGCGCGTGAGATCGCCATGTGCATGGGCTCGAAACGCATCGACGCCATCGAGACGCCGGGCGCGATGGAGCTCGCCGCGCTCATCGAAGAGGCGGACTTTTTGCTCACGCCCGAGGGTGGCGCCGCGCACCTGGCCGCCGCGATGAAACGGCCCGCGCTGGTCATGTGGTCCGAGGGCCCGTTCGTCAAATGGCGCTCACGGCACGAGCGCCACGCCTTCGTCCAGCCCTTCCCGCACGAGGAGACGATTCCGCTTGAGCGCGTGTGGGATGCGATGCAGCCGTTCCTCGCCATGAAAAAAGGCGACGTCGAAGAGACCTTCGGCGAGACGCTCGATTCCGGTGAATTCGACCACATGGAAGACTCCTGATGGCCTCCCTTTTCAGCCGCCTTTCCGCCTCCGGTTACCGCGTGATTTTCCGCGCGCTCGCGCGTCGTCGTCCACCCAAGGCCAAGCCGATCGAACTCGGGCCGAACTCGCGCATTCTCTGCTTCACCTGCGCCGGCATTGGCGACACGCTCACCGACTCGGTCGTCTTCAAGGCGCTGCGCGAGACCTATCCCGACGCGCATCTCGCCGCCGTCGTGCATCGCCGCCGCCGCTTGTTGCTGGAGCACAATCCGCACGTCAACGAGATCTTCCATTTCCACAAAGGTCCCGCGACCTTCCGCCGCCTGCAAAAGCAACTGGCCGCCGCCGGCCCGTGGCACGCCATCCTGCAACTACGCGGCAACGATCCCGAGCCGCGCTGCCTCAGTTTCTCCATCGATCCCGACATCACGGTCAGCACGCCGAACATGACCAAGCTGAGCGAGCTCTGCGGTCATCGCGTCGAGCAGCCCGATTGGGACGAGACCCACGGTGTGGAGCAAACGCTGCGGCTCGCGCGTTACGTCGGCGCGGACACGGCGGAGCCGCATCTTGTCTATGCCGTGCACGAGGAGGATTCCAACCGCGTGGAGGAAAAACTACGCCGCCTGCTCATTCCGAACAAACCGCGCGTCGTGCTGCAGCTCGGCGGCGGCCGCCGCGCGTCGTGGCGCGACTGGCCGATCGAACGCTACGCGCAGTTGATCCGCCTCATCGCGCACGAGTGCGACGTCTCCCTTTTCGTCCTCGGCGGCGATGACCAACATCCGCGCCTGAAGGAACTCGACCGTCACTTCAGCGAGGGCGCGAAGCCTTATCACGACATGGTGGGCAAGCTCTCGCTCGCCGAATCGGCCGCGTTGCTTCAGAGCGCCAGCGCGCTGGTCTCCACCGACACCGGCATCATGCACCTCGGCTTCGCGGTCGGCACGCGCGTCGTCGCCATCATCCATTGCAATAATCCGTTCAACCGCGTCGGCCCCTACAAATACGGCAACCGTCATCGCGTGGTGCAACTCCCGAAGCCCGCGAATTACAAAAGCCCCAAGGACGCCGACATGGCCGACATCGCCGCGCAAACCGTCTTCTTCAAGCTTAAGGAAGTGCTCGCCTGATGAACTTTCCCGGCCTCGATCCTGCTTGGACTTATGCTCATCACGCGGGCCACGCGCTGCGCTTGATCCGCACGTGGACCGCGCCGGAAATCCGCGCCGCACTGGAGGGCGGCGAGAAAGTCCTCGTCGTCGCCACCACCGCGCTGGGCGATTCGCTGCTGACCACGCCGCTGATCCAGACGCTCTCGGAAACGCTCGGCCCCGCGCGTGTGTCGCTGCTGGTGAAGCAGCCCTACGCGGAGCTTTACCATGGCGACAAGCGGCTTCATCGCGTTTTCACCGTGCGCGGCAAATATCGCTGGGGCAGCCTGCGCGAGAAACTCGATTTTGATCGGCACCGCATCGCGCTTCTGGCCAACATGACCGAGCCCGATCTCGTGCCCTTTCTCTGGCATCATGGCGTGCGCGGCTTCCTGCGCTACCGCACGCGGTGGACGCGCTACTCGCGCTGGATGGCGAACGAGGGCATGCTGCGCCGCCCCGGCACGGCCGAGTACGCGACCGGTCACGCCATCGAAAACAATCTCGCGATGGCCAAGGCGCTCGGCGTCGAGGCGACGACGCACCGGCTTGCCTTGCCCCATCTGCGTGCGGAATCCACCCAGCGCGAGAAGATCGTGCTCATCCATCCCGGCGCCTCACGCGAAATCAAACGCTGGCCGGTCGAGAACTGGGCGCACCTCGCCGACGCGCTGGCGGAGAAGTTTGGCGTCACCATCGCGCTGACGGGCGATCGCAGCGAGCATTCCCTCACCGCCCACATCGCCGCGACTATGAAATCCAAAACGCGCGCGCAGATACTCGCCGGTAAATTATCGCTCAGCGCGCTGGCCGTGCTGCAATCCAACGCGCTCGCGTTTCTCTCTGGCGATACCGGCCCCTACCATCTCGCTGTCGCGGTCGATTGCCCCACGCTGACCCTCTTCGCGCCGACCGATCGCGGCTCCTCCGTCGAGGCCTGCGGCCCGCACCAGGCGCCTGCGAAATTTCATCGTGCGATCGAAACCAAGAAAGCGGGCGACGCCATCCACACGATTACGTTGGAACAAGTCCTCGCCGAAGCCGTGTCTTTGATCGAAGCTTCGCTGGCAAGGCCAGGGACGGAAGCGACATGATGAAAAAACTTACGAACTTGGCAGGTAGCCGGCGCAGGCCCTTGCGCCGGAGCCGTTGCGCGAGCACGCGCGACGGCCGGTGTTCCCGCACCAACATCCACGCTCGGTTTTTGCAATCGGATACCAAGGCGTCCCGGACGGGACGCTCCGGCGCAAGGGCCTGCGCCGGCTACCTTTTGCATCCCGAACCCGCCGTTACGCGTTCACCCTGATTAACCCATGCGCGTTCTCTATCTTTACCCCGAGGAATGGACCGGTCTGCGCGCGCGCGAGATACAGGCGCTTTCCTCCTGCGTTGCGCTGGCGGAACGGGGCGTCGATGTCACGCTCGTCACCGGCGGCGGCGAGTTGGAATTGCGCGAGCATCTTCAGGATGTCGCCGACGCGCCGGACGTCCTCGGCCTCGAGATCGCTGTCCTCTCGCGCACGCTCGGCCCGGTTCAGAGCACCTCCATCTTCTCGCGCAATTTTCTACATTGGCTCAAGGGCAAGCGCCCCTTTGATCTCGCCTACATCGTTCACCTCAAGGCCGGCGCCATCCTCTCGCAAGCCGGCATCCCCTACGCCTACGAGGCCCACAGCATCCTCGCCCAATCGCCGCAAAATCCCGCACGGCAGCGCGAGCTGCACAAGATGGAGCAGCAAGTCCTCAACTCCGCCGCCATGCTTCTCGCCACCAGCGCCCCGCTCGCCTCGGCCCTGCGCACCTGGTACAACTTATCGAAGGATTTTTCCATCGTACCGAACGCCGGCATGCCGCCGCTGAGCCAAAGCCTGAGCGAGGAGACCGGCCCATTCGTCTACTGCGGCTCGATCGGCGATCCGCGCCATCTCGTCGATATGATGCAGGCCGCGCGCGAGACCAGCACGCCGCTGAAAATGATCGGCGGCACCGAAACCGAGTGGCAGGCGCTGAGCGAGCAGGTGGATACGAGCAACATCGCGTGGCGCCCGCGCGTGCGTGTCACCGATATCCAGGAAGTCCTCACCGGCGCGCGCGCCGGGTTGATCCCGACCAACTTCGACCTGCCCACCGGCGAATTTTCCTGCCCAATGAAGCTCTTCGATTACGCACGCTGCGGCCTGCCCGTGGTCAGCACGGCACTCCCCGCGTTGCAAACGCTCGACGTCGGCGATTGGTGCACGCAGGTGCCCAGCCCCGCGCGCGGTGCCTGGGTAGAAGTGCTCAAGGCCTATCAGTACGACCACGCGCAAGGCGAAGCCGCCCGCGAATGGTCCACCGGCCACACCTGGTCCCAGCGTGCGGAAATGCTGAAGCAAGCGTTCGGGGCGTGAAGCGTCGTTCGCGTCGATCCTTGGCCGGCTCCGTCTGATAGGTCTTATAGGACCTATACGACTTATAGGTCCTATAAGACCTATTCAGCCTGCCTTCTTTGCTGCAAGCGGGCCTTTGTCATTCGTTCGCGGAGTCCGCCCTTTTTCATGAAATCTTGCTCGAGGCGGCGGATTTGCTGGTCGAGCAAATAGTTGGTCTGGTGGATCAGGCAGAGCGCGATATTCGCAACAACCTCCGGTGGCCGCGTCTCGCAGAATTCGCGGTAGGTTTCGTAGGTATCGGGCTTGCAGCCAAGCTTGCGAACGTACTGCGCTTCTTTGGAACCCTTCGCCCAAACCGGGCAATCTCTCACCCGAAGATAGTCTTGGAAATCGACCAGCAATTCCTCAAGGCTGGAACGGGCCACGTTGATGAGTTTGATTTCGGTCTCTTTTGATGTTCCGGAGGCCTTGGTTCCTTCGACGATATTCTGTTTACCCGATCGGGCGGCCTGCACCATTTGATCAATGGTGCGATCTCCACGGGAAAGGAATCGATGACAGAAACGAAAAGTAAGGTCGTAAACAATCTCAGCCTTTCTGTAGGAGAGCAGATCTTGGTAACGACCATGCTGTGGAATGAATCCGGGAGAGTCCTGCATAAGTCTTATAAGACGTATAGGACCTTATAGGCCAGCCCTCAATAAGAAGCCGTGCCCTAACTCGCCTGCCGCAGCGGCAGCCGCATCACAATCGCGGTCCCCTTCCCGAACTCACTCTCCGCGTGCACGGTGCCGCCGTGGCTTTGCACGATGTGCTTTACGATCGACAGGCCCAAGCCCGTACCGCCGGAGGTGCGGCTGCGGCCTTTTTCCACGCGGTAAAAGCGCTCAAAGATGTGCGCAATATCGCCGGGCGGAATGCCGATGCCGTTGTCCGCCACGCGCACTTCCATCTGGCCGAGATGCAGCCTCGCGGAGAGCGTCACCTGGCGCGGCGGGTTCGAGTAGGCGACCGCGTTCTCCAGCAGATTGAACATCACCTGCTCCAGCCGAAGCGCGTCGACATCGAGCGTCGGCAAGTCGTCCGCCACGTTGACCACGATCGTCACATCCTTCTTGTTCGAGCGGTTGTCCCAGTCCTTCACCAATTGCCGGAAAAAGGCGTCCACGCGAATCGTGCTGAACTCGGTCTCCACCTGCCGCGCCTCCAGCCGCGTGAGCACCAGCAGATCCTCCACCAGCGCGTTCAGCCGGTCCGAGTGCCGCTTCATCGTCTCCAGAATGCGCTGCCGTTCCTCCGTCGGCAGGTCGGGATTGTCGGCCATCGTCTCCAGGTAACCGCGAAAAATCGCCAGCGGCGTGCGCAGCTCGTGCGAAACATTGGCCACGAAATCCTGCCGCATCACCTCCAGTTGCTTGATTCGCGTGATGTCGTGGAAAACCACCACGGCGCCGCGCACCTCGTCATTCGCAGCGCGAATCGGCACCGCGCTGATATCAAAGTGGCGGGAGGGAATCCCCAGGGCGGAGCTTTCCAGCGTCACCTCCTGTTGCCGTGGCTCGCCGCGCGCGATAGTTTCGCGCACTAACATCTCCACCCGCGATTCGCGGATCGACTCCAGCACGGTGCGCCCCATCGGGCTTTGCTGCAGATCGAAAAGGTTGAGCAGCTCATCGTTGAAAAGCCGCACCACATGCTTCTGGTCTACCACCACGACACCCTCCACCATGTTGGCCAGCAGCACGTTCAGGTTAAAGTCTTCCTCCTGTCTTTGGCGCTCAAACTGTTCGATCCGCGCGCCGATTTCCTCCAGGTGCCGCGAGACCTGCTCGACCAGCGGCGGCCCATCGATGTAGTATGACTTGGGCCGTTCATTCGCGGCCAGCTGCGCGGTCAATCGCTCCATCTGCCTCAGGGAGAGTCGATAACGATACCGAACGAAAGCCCAGAACCCGAGGATTTGCAGCACCTCGATCAAGACAATAAACAGGATGAGGTTCTCGCCCTTCAATTCCATGGCGTGAGCAGATTGGCAATCCCCACCAAATTAACAAGGCTGGGTTCGGGTTGGACCAAAATGATAGCCGCATCGTAACGGGTCCGCCACGCATTGACTTTTGATGGAATTATATTAACATTATTCCGCCATGCTTCCCACCCCTTTACTTCCCATCCGAACGCAAAATTTCTCCCATTGATCCTCCCGCGCGTCAATTTCATCCCAGTTCGCCCTGTCTCACCTGGTCTCGCCTCATCTCCCTTGGTCTCACCTGGTCTCGAGATGTCTCACCTGGGGGGGACGTACCATGACATATTCGTAACAAGGCTCTGGCAATACGGGGGTTTGCTATTGCAGGTGGTGCGTGCTACGATTTAAGGAATATGTCAACGCCGCCAGTCAAGTTCCCCAAGCCCAACCGTTCCTTTGGAAAGCCGCCCGTTCGCAAGAACGATGGCAATGGCACCGGCGGACCCGGTCCAGGCAGCGATCAAAATTGGCGCGGGCTCATCCTGCTTTTCCTCACGGTGTTGTCGATGCTGGCCCTTTACTACGCGCTGATTCACCCCGGCGTTGCCCAGCAGGAGATGACGCAGTCCGACCTTTTCAAGCTGATCAAGGAAGGCCGCGTGGCCTCCATCGTCAATGAACCCGACGCCTCCACCGGCATCCGCATGCTCACGGGGAAATATACCGCTCTCCCCGGCGCGGCGGCCAATACGCCGGAAGCAGCCTCGGGCGCGTTCAAGGTGCCTGTCGATCTTCAGCTCAACCAGTACCTCGCCAGCGACATCGAGAAGGCCGGCTACAAGGGCATCATCGAGACGGAGAACAACACCAATTACTGGTTGCCGGTGATCGTGAATTTCCTGCCCATCGTGCTCTTTGTCGGCTTGATGTACTTCCTCTTCCGCCAGCAGATCCGCATGGCCGGAAAGAGCGCTTTCAGCTTCGGCAAGAGCAAGGCGCGCATGATGACACGCGACCGCAACAAGGTGACGTTCAAGGACGTCGCCGGCATCGATGAAGCGAAGGAAGAGCTGAGCGAAATCGTTGAATTCCTCAAGGACCCGCGCCGGTTCCAGCGCCTCGGCGGACGCATCCCCAAGGGCGTGCTTATGATTGGGCCTCCCGGCACGGGTAAGACGCTTTTGGCCAAGGCCATCGCGGGCGAAGCGGACGTGCCGTTCTTCAGCATCAGCGGCTCGGACTTTGTGGAAATGTTTGTCGGCGTCGGCGCGTCGCGCGTACGTGACATGTTCGAGCAGGGCAAGAAGAACGCGCCGTGTTTGATCTTCATCGACGAAATCGACGCGGTGGGCCGCAGCCGCGGCACCGGCATGGGCGGCGGTCACGATGAGCGCGAACAGACACTGAATGCGTTGCTCGTCGAAATGGACGGCATCGAGACGCAGGAAGGCGTCATCATCATCGCCGCGACGAACCGCAAGGACGTGCTCGATCCCGCGCTGTTGCGCCCGGGCCGTTTTGACCGCGAAGTGCGCGTCAACCTGCCTGACGTGCGCGGCCGCGAACAGATTCTCCATGTCCACACCCGCAACGTGAAGATCGCGAAGTCGGTTGACCTCGGCGTCATCGCCAAGGGCACGCCCGGTTACTCCGGCGCGGAACTGGCCAACGTCGTGAACGAAGCCGCGCTGCTCGCCGCCAAGCGGAACAAGGACGAGGTCACGCAGCCCGAGCTGGAAGAAGCCCGAGACAAGGTGCGCTGGGGCCGCGAGCGCCGCAGCATGGCCATGACAGAGGAAGAAAAGAAATCCACGGCATACCATGAGGCCGGCCACGCGCTGTTGAACGTGCTGCTGCCGAATACGGACACGCTGCATAAGGTTTCCATCATCCCGCGCGGACCTGCGCTCGGCGTGACGATGTACCTGCCGGAAAAGGACCGCGTCACCAACTGGAAGAAGGAAGTGCTCGATTATCTCGTGGTCGTCATGGGCGGTCGCGTGGCGGAGGAGATTTTCCTCGGCGACGTGAGCAGCGGCGCCTCCGGCGACATCCAGCAGGCGACCCGCGTCGCCCGCGCGATGATCTGTGACTGGGGCATGAGCGAGAAGCTCGGCATGATCCAGTACGGCGACGATTCCTCGCACAACTTCTTTGGACGCGACATGGGCGGCTCCCGCGGCTACAGCGAGACAACCGCGCAGGCGATCGACGAGGAAGTGCTGCACTTGGTCAACAGCGCCTACGTGAAGGCCCAGGAAATCATCGGTTCGCACCGCGAGGCGATGGAAAAGATCACCGCCGCGCTGCTCGAATACGAGACGCTCGACGGCAAGCACATCCGCGACATCATCGAACACGGCCGCATGCTCACACCGCCGCCCGCCCCGCTCCTGCCTCCCTCGAACCCGACGCCCAAGGAACCCCTCCCGGTCAACCCCCCGATCCGGCCCAAGGAAGACGACGGCGGCATGCTCCCCGGCCTCCCGGCGCCAGCGTAAGTCTAAACATTCAGGCCAAGACGCAGTGATGAATCTACGATTCTGCGTCTTGGCTTGGCTTTTGCTGTCGGCTGGCGACTTGGCCCATTCGAGGGAGCCCGGTTGGATTCAAACCGGCAACCTGAATACGGCGCGGACGTACGGCACCGCGACGCTCCTGCCCAACGGCAAGGTACTTGTCATCGGCGGGTATGGCGGCAGTTGCGACCTCGCCTCTACCGAGTTGTTCAATCCCGCTACCGGAACCTTTTCGCCGGCGGCTGCGATGCCCCAGGGCCGCAGCAACCATACGGCCACCCTCTTGCGCAACGGGAAGGTCCTTGTCGCGGGCGGACAGTGTAATGGCGTCACGCTCGCCGATGCCGAACTATATGATCCGCGCACGAATTCCTGGACGCCGACGGGCCGGCTGAATATCGCCCGCGCCTATCAAGAACCGACTCTCTTGAATGACGGATGCGTGTTGGTGACCGGCGGCGTTCGATCCGGCACACCGCCCGTCTTCGCCCAAGGTGCGCCGCGCGGAAGTGCGCTGGAGTTGGCCGAAATCTACGATCCCTCGACCGGTAAATGGTCAACGACTGGCAGCATGCGCACGGCGCGCTACTATCACACAGCCACCTTGCTATCCAACGGCGATGTGCTCGTCACCGGCGGAATCGGCTCGAGACTTAACGAGAGCGAAAACTCCGGCCCGCCCTGCAACGTGCCCGCGGAAGCCAGCGCGGAGATCTACCATCCTAAAACCGGCAAATGGTCAGAGGTCGCACCCCTGCCACATGCCCTCTTTGCGCACTCTGCGACACTCCTACCCAACGGCACGGTGCTGGTGGCCGGAGGTCAATCGAACGGCGCCTGCTTTGCGAGTGCCGAGATCTTTGATCCATCGAAAAACTTCTGGGAAGGCACAGGCTCGCTTCCCATCACACTGAGCGCGCACACCGCGACGCTGATGCCCGACGGTCGCGTGCTGGTGACCGGCGGAACCTATTACGAGGGTATCCGGCGCGAGTGCGAAATTTACGATCCTTCGACCGGCACCTGGGCGGCAGGCCCGCAATTAAACACACCCCACGGCATCCACACCGCGACACTGCTCAAGGACGGAACCTTGCTCGTCATGGGCGGCGTCTATGCGCTGGGCCTGCCCGGTTACAACCAGATCAGCGCGGAATTGTACGCCGTGACCGAAAAGCGCGCGCCATCCGGCCCGGCGGTCGAAGCTCAACCGGCCGCATTGCCCGTTCTTCCCGGCGTGGATTAATCCCGCTGGCTTGCATTCACGCCGCGGCCTGACCAAGCTCGCAGGGTGCCGTCCCATTCCGTTGACGGGCGCTTGATCGCCCTGGGCTTTCTCGCCTCCTACTTCGCTTTTGTCGCGCTGATGGTTACAATCCTGCCCGTATCCGTCGGTGATGTCCTCGGCCAACTCGGCGTGCCCGCTCTCAGCCAAGTCGGCGAACCTGTGCTCGATCTCCATTTTGGCGACCTCCGCAACGTCGCCGCCGGCATCCAAAATCAGGACGCGGGCCATGCCGTGGGCGATCCCAATCCCTTCGACCCCTGGCACCGTCCCTATATCTACCCCAGCCTGTGGCTCCACGCCAAGGCGATTGGCTTCAACGAAAACACCGTTGGCGCTTTCGCGGCGGTGATCATCTTCGTCTTCTTCATCTCCACTTGGTTCCTGCTCGGCAAACTCAGCCCGTTCGAGGGATTGTATACCGGTCTCTTCATCATCTCCCCAGCTCTGATGACCGGCGTGGAAAGATGCAACATTGATCTGGTCATCTTCCCGCTTGTGGTCGCCGCCCTCGCCCTGCGCCGCCGCCCCTCCGCGTCGGCCGCGTTGATCCTCCTCGTCTCCATTCTCAAAATTCACCCCATTGGCGCGCTTCTCGCCTTCCTCGCGCCGCCGTGGAAGAAAACCGTTCCGTGGATCGCCACCACCCTCGGCCTACTCATCCTCTACACGCTTTTCCACCTCCGGGAATTCATCGCCATCGGTTCCCGCGCGCCACAATACCCCATGTCCGTTCTCGGCAGCAACGTCTGGGGCACGTGGCTCGCACTGGCGGGAGTCGCACCCGGACCAATCGGCCACGCCACCACGTTCATCATCGGTACGCTCCTCCTCTTCGCCATGGGCGCCGTCGCCGTCAGCAAGGCGCCACGACTCGCGCCGCAACCACAGTGGGAATGGGAAGTCTACTCCTTCCGCCTCGGAGCAGGCCTGCTCCTCGCGCTTTTCGGGCTCGGCTCCAACAACGATTACGGCTTGATGTTCCTCCTTTTCTGCCTTCCCCTCCTCTTCCGGTTGCGCACGTCGAATGGTCCGATCCGCCAATGGGCTTGGGCCGCCCTCCTTCTGCCACTTATTTATGTAAACTGGGATTTCTTCTCCGACGAATTCACCGTCCGGCACATGATCCTCAAGCAACCTCTCGGCTGGGCGATCATCGGCAGCCTGATCGGCGTGTGGGGTGCCACGCGATTCTGGCCTATCTACTGTCAGGACAAGCCTTAGCGCCCGTTTGACTCCGCTCCGTTTCGAGGCATGTTGGCAGTCCCCAAAGTCGATTAGTGACTTTTTCCCTTAAGTCGGGACAATTCCTGCTGTCCGTGTCCCTGAAGTCTTATTTTTGCCATGTCCATCCACGCCGCTCTTACTCACGTTACTCATTATAAATACGCCAAGGCTGTCTCGCTCGGGCCGCAGGTGGTGCGCCTGCGCCCGGCGGTTCATTGCCGCACGCCGATTCTTAACTACGCGTTGAAGATCACACCGGCGGACCATTTCATCAACTGGCAGCAGGATCCGCAGGGCAATTTTCAGGCCCGGCTCGTTTTCCCGAACAAGACCGACGAGTTCAAGGTCGAGGTCGAGCTCACGGCCGACATGGCCACGATCAACCCGTTCGACTTCTTTGTTGAAGACTCGGCCAAGGAATTTCCCTTCGCTTACGACGCCATCCTCGCGCATGAGTTGAAGCCTTATCTCGAACTCGAGCCGCTCGGGCCGAAGCTTCGTTCCTTCCTGACCAAGATCCCGCGTAGCAAGCGCACCACCATTGACTTCCTCGTCGACCTGAACGGCCTCGTCCATAACGAAATTGCCTACGTCGTCCGCATGGAGCCGGGCGTGCAAAAGGTCGAGGAATCGCTCGAACTCAAGAGCGGTTCGTGCCGCGATTCCGCTTGGCTGCTCGTCCAGATTTGCCGCCAGCTCGGCTTGGCCGCGCGCTTCGTTTCCGGGTACCTGATCCAGCTCACGGCCGACGTCAAGCCGGTCGATGGCGGCGCGGCGGGGCCCGAGGCGGACTTCACCGATCTCCACGCCTGGGCCGAAGTTTACCTGCCCGGCGCGGGTTGGGTCGGCTTGGATGCAACTTCCGGTTTGCTGACGGGCGAGGGCCACATCCCGCTCGCCTGCACATCCGATCCCGTCACCGCCGCGCCGATCAGCGGCACGATCAACGAGCCGGACGAAATTGAGACCGAGTTCGATTTCCACATGGCCGTGGCTCGCGTGGTTGAGACGCCGCGCGTTACCCTGCCCTATCGCGAATATCAATGGCGCGAAATCCAGGCGCTCGGCCAGGCCATCGACGAGAAGCTGGCCGCGCAGGATGTCCGCCTCACGATGGGCGGCGAACCGACTTTCGTTTCGACCACGAACCGCGACGGCCTCGAGTGGAACTTTACCGCGCTGAGTCCTGAGAAACAGGCGAAGGGCGAGAAGCTTTTCAAGCGCCTGCAGGCCAAATTCTCCACCGGCGCGCTGATGCATTACGGCCAGGGGAAGTGGTACCCGGGTGAGCAATTGCCCCGCTGGGCCTACGGCTGTTACTGGCGCAAGGATGGCGAAGCGATTTGGACCGACAACGATCTTTACGCCGAGACGGGCAAGAATTACAAGGTCACCGCGGAGGATTCCGGCCACTTCCTGCGCAAGCTTTCGGAGCGTCTCAACCTCGATCCGAAATATGTGCGCGATGCGTATGAGGACGTCTATCACTATCTCTTTGAGGAAGCGCGCTTGCCTTACAACGTCTCGGCGTTCGATGCGAAAATCAAAAACGAGGAGGAACGCAAGCGCCTCGCCAAGGTCTTCGCTCAAGGCCTCGATTCCGTCGTCGGCCATTGCCTGCCCGTCCTGCGCGCCAACTGGCGCAACGGCCAGCCCTGGACTTCGACCACCTGGCAGCTCCGCAGCGAGCGCCTGATGCTAATCCCCGGCGACTCGCCGATGGGTTACCGCCTGCCGCTCGAGTCCCTTCCGTGGGCCACGCCCAGTGAAGCCGTGCAGATCGTTGAGCAGGACCCAACCGAGCGCCGCAACCTCCTGCCGCCGCCCAGCCAGCGCACCAAGCGGATGCTCGACGGCAAGCTCGTCAGCGTGAACGACTATCCGTTCGTGCCCGTCGGCCAGCCCGATTCCAACGTCGTCCGCACCTCCATTTGCGCCGAGCCGCGCAACGGCATTCTCCATGTCTTCATGCCGCCGACCGGCACGGTGGAGGATTACCTCGACCTCATCTCGGCGGTGGAAGATACCGCCAGCGATCTCGGCCTGCCTGTGCGCATCGAGGGCTACACGCCGCCGAACGACAACCGCATCCGCAACTTCAAGATCACGCCCGATCCCGGCGTCATCGAGGTCAATCTCCAGCCTGCCGATAACTGGCCCGAGATGGTCAACCTGACCGAGACGCTCTACGAGGAAGCGCGCCACTGCGACCTGACCGCGGAGAAGTTCCTGCTCGACGGCCGGCATGTCGGCACTGGCGGAGGTAAT
>CAZZWT010000033.1:0-15263 GCA_964657775.1 uncultured Candidatus Methylacidiphilales bacterium
GTCTATCTGCCCGGTGCGGGCTGGAAAGGCTTCGATCCCACCAGTGGCATCCTCGCCGGGTCGAAGCATGTCGCTGTCGCCGTTTCGCGCCATCCGGAGGCGGCCGCGCCCATCTCCGGGTCGTTCGTCGGCGTGCCGACCGCGTTCCGGTGCATCGACGTCGATGTGAAGCTGGAGCAACTCGACAAACCCTACTCCTCGCCGCTGCAGCCCTCGCTCTTCCCGAGTTCGGAGCAGGCGCACACCCAGGTGATGCCCACCGTATCCGCCATTCGCGAAGTGGCGCAAGCGATGACGGAGCGGCGCTCGACCAGCGACGAACCCTTGAAGACGGGCATTCAATCGCAATCGTCGTCTCCGCGTTAGCGGCCGGTCGGGCTAGTGGCGGCTGCCTCGGAGGCTTGTCTCCATCCGGAAGTTTTTGCCCTAGGCAAGATTGACCGCGATTGCAGAAGAGTAATCAACCGTCCCAGACACGCTCTGGTGTTCATCCAATATTCAGTTAAAGTAGCCGTGTGCCTGCCGAGCCCGTTTCACCGTCGTCGCCCGCTTTTGAACCGCAGACTTGGGTCGCCCTGATGACTACCCATGCCGTGAAGGGCGACATGATGAGCGCGCGGACGTTGATGGTCGTCCACGAAGGTATCGAGAAATTGTCCGCCGCGCGCTTAGCCGCGCAGGATTGGGTCACCGTCACCAGCGCACACGCCATGCTCTTCGAACGCTTGCAGCGATCGTTCAACAATCCCAATTTGCTGCGCGAAGTGGGCGCGGCTTACCTGTTGGAATTCCGGATGCCCGACGTCGCGTTGAAGCACTTTGAGCTCGCGCGGCAGTTCGCGCCGAAGGACCGCGATATCGAGCAACTCCAAGTCTCCGCCGCGCTGGCCGTGGCGAAGCAGATGAGCGATCTCACCGCCTTTAGCGGTCTTGAGGAAGCGGAGCCGGAGAAGGTCGAGTCGGGCGCCGTCTTGCGGAAGACGTGCAAACTCGCCCACATCGTCGATACGCGAAATCACCTTGACGAGACCGCTGGGGATTTTAACGCGAGGCAGGAGGCGTTTCGCAAAACGGGCACGCTCGCCCGTCTGCCCGAGCAGGCCGCGCCCGATTTCACGCCGTCGCTCACACGCGCGCAGGAGTATCTGAATCAAACCAACTTTGCCGGTGCGGCAGCCGCGCTGGCCGAGGCGCAAAAAGCGGGTGCGCCGCGGGAGGAATTGCAGGCCTATTACGCGCGGCTCGGGCTCAAGGCCTTCGACCACGGTTGGTTGGAGGAGGCGCTCAACGCCTTCGAGCGCATGCGCGATCTGGGTCCCGAGGCGATCGAAGGCTGGTTCAACTGCGGTCTGGTTTTTCACAAGATGGGGCGCTTTGACGACGCGCTGACGTCGTATCAAAAAGCGGCGGACCTGATGCCGGACAATCCCAAGATCTGGTGCAACTTGAGCGCCGTCTGGTTCGACAAGGGTAACTATGCGGAGGCGGAGCGCACGGCGCGCCGTTCCATCGCGCTGAAGGACGACTACGCGCGGGCGTGGGACAATCTCGCCTCGGCGTTGAGCGCGATGGATCGCCTGGCCGAGGCGTCGGAGGCGTGCCAGAAAGCGATCCACATTCAGCCCGCGCTGCACTCGGCGTGGTTCAAGTTTGGGGTGGTGAATTTCCAGATGGAGAATCTTTTCGTTGCCACCGAGGCGTTCAACATGACGGGAGAAAATCCCGATCTGTTCCCCTATGTGCTCTATTATATCTCGATGATTCTGTCGCGGCGCGGCTTTATGGACGAGGCGGCGGAGAAGCTGGAGGAGGCGCGCGCGGCCGACCCGAACAACGAGTTGGAGGTGAATGCGGTTAAGGAGCTCGCGATCGGCTACGGCAAGGCCGGCGGTTACGCCCGGTCGGCCGATTATTACCAGCAGATCACCGAGCAGTGGCCAAAGGATTTTTCCGCCTGGCTGGCGCTGGGCACGGCGCGGCACAAGGCGGAGCAGCTCGACGAGGCGCGAGTAGCTTACCTCCGCGCGCAGGAATTGAAGCCGGAAAATCCGTTGCCATGGCACAATCTCGGCATGCTCGCTTCCGACCAAGGGAAGCACAAGGAAGCGCGCGATTGTTTTCAGCGGGAAGTGGAACTTTCGCCCGACGACGCAAAGGCCTGGTACGATTACGGGGTGAGCCTGAAAGCGCTGGGCGAGGCGGAGGAAAGCGCGAACGCGTTTGAGCAGGCAGAGGGACTGGTGAAGTCGCTGGCGCGGAGGAGCAGTGATTTGTCGGCAGCGCTGAGCATTGTGCGGCGGTTGAATTTGGGTGAGCGGGTGTTGAAGTCGGAGTAAACGTCCGTACGAAGCCGGCGCAGGCCCCGCGCTGGCTTCCTTTCAAATTCCGGCCGCTTCGGCCGCGCGCACCGTATTGCTCAACAACATTGCAATCGTCATCGGGCCCACGCCGCCGGGATTGGGCGTAATCATGCCGGCCACCTGGCTCACGGCGGCGAAATCGACGTCGCCGACAAGGCGGTAACCGTTCTTCGCGGTCGCATCATCAATCCGGTTCACGCCCACATCGATCACGACCGCGCCGAGCTTCACCATGTCGGCTTTCACGAAAAGAGGCTGGCCCATCGCGGCGACGATGATGTCCGCGCGGCGGCAATGCTCGGCGATGTTCTTGCTGCGCGAATGGAGCAGCGTCACCGTGGCATCGGCGTTCTTGTCCTTCTGTAGAAGGATTGCGGCCATCGGCTTGCCCACGATGTTGCCGCGGCCAAGCACGACGACTTCCGCGCCGCTGATCGGCACGCCGCTGCGGATGAGGAGCTCGTGCACACCGGCGGGCGTGCACGGTTTGAAAAGCGGGCACTGGCCGAGCAGCAACTTGCCGACGTTGACCGGATGGAAGCCGTCGACATCCTTGCGATAGTCGATCGCCTCGAAAATTTCGTTCTCCTTGATATGGGGCGGCAGCGGCGCCTGCACGAGGATGCCGTGGACTTGCGGGTCCTTGTTCAACCCCTCGATCAGGGCGAGTAGCTGGTCCTGCGTCGTCTCGAAATCGAGCACGATGGTGTCGGAGCGAATGCCGAGTTCGTCGGCCTTGAGGCCCTTCATCTTCACATAGGCGCGCGAAGCCGGGTCCTCGCCCACACGCACAAAAGTGATGCCGGGCGTGAAGCCGCGCTGCCGCAGCGCCTCGGTGCGGGTCTTGGTTTCGGAGTGGATTTGGGCGGAGATCGCCTTGCCGTCGATGAGGGTTGCGCTGGGCATGGGGAGAAGCTAAGGCCTTCGCGGCGGCAGCTCAAGGATCATGCTGAAAATCGGGAAGCCCGGAGAACGCGTTGGCCGGGCCACCCGACTCTTTACTCGCCGTGTCCTTTTCCTCTAGCCTGACCGCGGATGCTTCTTCTCCGCGCCGTCTTACTGGAACTGCTGATCTGCTTTCATGTCCTCGGCGGGGCCGCGCTGTTTCGACGCTACTTTCCGCGCGAATCGCCGTGGCTGGCGTTCATCCTGCCGATCTTCTTTGTGCTGGCGGCGTTCAATTTCATCGAGCACTTCATCGCGCTGCCGAATCTCGGCTGGCTGTTGCCGCTGACGCTGGCGGGCCTCGGCTGGGCGATCTTCACGCCCGGCTACTCGTGGGAAGGATTGAAGCTGCCGGCCATCCTGTTCGTCGCCGTGTTCACGTGGGATTTCTGCATGATGAACATGAACCCGTCGATCACCTGCAACACCGAGGGCGTGGCCGACATGGCGCGCGTGCTGGATTTTTGCATGGGCAACAAGCTGCCGCCGGTCGACACCTGGTGCCCGCCCTACGACCACGGCGGTTATTATTCTTTCCAGCACTACGGCGCGTCGATCGTGAAGCGGCTGTTCATGCTCGATATCGGGACCGGCTACAACATGGGCTACAATTTGCTCAACACGCTCACGGTTTTCGTCGGCGCGGGTGCGGCCTATGCCGTCAGCGGGCGCAAGACCTGGGTGGCCGTCGCGACGATCCTCGTGCTGCTGGCGAATTTTACCGGCGCGTCGGTCCTTCTGTTTTATTGGAATCAGGTCCACTACGTGCCGAATATCTACGATATTTTCGATAGTCGGCTCGCCATCGATATTGGCGATGGCTGGAACGATCCGGCACGGAATAACCCGTTCGGCTGGATCTGGGCGCACCGCCCGCCGCCGCAGGTGCTGCGGCTTTTCACGCCGACCTTCAACACTTACTTTCCCGAATTCCACGCGAACCTCGCGGGCCATTTCATGACGCTGGCGACCATGCTTGCAGCCAATGAGGCGTTCAAGTCGGAGCGTTCGAATTTCCCGTGGATCGCGCTGCTTGTCTTCCCGTTCTTCACCATCATCGCCGCGACGTGGTTTATGGTCGTCGTCAGCGTCCTCTGCACCGGAGCGCTCGCCACCGCGTTGCTGGCCGGCAAGCGCCCGGAGGATTTCAAGATCGTCCTGGGCGGCACGGCGCTCACGCTTATGCTGATCTGGCCCAGCATCAACTCGCTCGTGTCCGGCTCGTATCCGGTGGATATCCACTGGACGCCTGGCGATCAGTACACCGCGCCGCTGGAATTCGTCATCCAATGGTGGCCCGCCATCGTGCCGTGGCTCGCATTGTTCTTTATCTACCCGCGCCTGAGCTGGCTCGTGCGCTGGGTTCACCTCGCGCTGCCCCTGCTCTTGATCTTCTTCGAATACGTCACCTTCAGCGATCGCGGGCTCACCATCGAGAAAAATTGGGGCGCGATTTATGGCGCGGCGCTGGTCACGTTCCTGCCAGTGGTCTTCACCCAAAAAGTGGTGCCGTACCGCTTGGTGACGGTGATCTACCTGTTCATCAGCGTGGCCTTCATCGGCATTTGGGCGAAGAAAGGCTACGACCAAATCTGGATCGGCAACCTGCTGAACCTGCGCGGCGACACCGCCATCGTGGCCAATCCGCAAAAGAAGCGGCTCCTGCAGGTGCTGCAACGCCTGCACGGCGCGACTATTCTCAATGGTAAAAGCGAGGAGGCCTACAACGAATCGCCGTCACTCGTCGGCTTCTCCGGCAACATGTGCTACATCGCCTGGTTCTTTCAGGAGTACCAGTGCGGCCACGGCGGCGAGGCCGAATTCCGTGATCAGCAGAGCAACGCCTTTTTTGCCGGTACGATGCCCGATTCGCTCGCGTTCCTGCGCAACAACAACATCGCGGCCGTGGTGATTTATCCCGACGACAAAATCCCGGATGACATCCTGCAGAAGATCAAGGACCAGATCGGCACCGATTATTTCTACATCGATTGCAAGGCGGACGGCGACCAAAACGCCGGTGTTTTCCTGCGGCAACATGCGTCGGCGACGAAATGAGAGCGATACGACGGATGGGAGACTTCTGCGAAGGTCACAAATCACGATTCTGTCATCCTGAGCCTGTCGAAGGAGCAGTTCGGCCTCCTCTGCGGCAAGGCATACGGAACTGATCCTTCGCTTCGCTCTGGATGACCAAGCGCGCTTTTTCACCTTCGCAGATGCCTCGGATGGGGCCTACGACTGCGGTGCGGTCCTCAGTAGAAAAACGCCCGCGTTTTTTTCTCCGTCGAGTTTGCAGTCGGTGTAATCGTAGACCGGTTCCAACTCCTTCTTCAGCGCGGTGAGGGCATCGTCCGAAATATCATCGCCGGGCCAGATCAGCACGCCGCCGATTTTATTCGCCTGCAGGAAATTGAGCCGGTCGGTCATTGCGCCGGAGTAAAAATCGTCGTTCAGCTTTTGCCGATAATTCGCCTCCGCTTCGTAGTTGGTCAGCGACTCGAACCAAGGCCACGCGATGTAGCTTTTGTTTTTCGTGAAGACGGCCAGCGTCGGCGCCTCATTGTAGCAAAAGGCCGTTTTGCCCGAGAGATAGGTTGTGTCCTTCGTCTCGCCCACGACCTCCAGCATCCGCTTTTTCTGCGGGTCCTGGGTCAGGTACGATGTGCCCTCCAGGTGAAAAGCCATGTCATCCCACGAGCCATGGATCAGGTCTGAGACGAACATGTAAAAGCCCGTCATCGCGGAGAAAATCAGCACCACGGCGACGAGCCGGAAGACGACTTCCTTGCGCGCGGCGACAAAGGGAAACAGGGCGACCAGCCCCGCGCCCCACGTGTAGCCCCACATTTTCTCGATGACATTGTATCGGCTCTCGATCGTGATGAACTCGATGCCGGTCAGCATCAGCGGCACGACGACGAGCACCCAGCGCAGCGCGAACGGCATCTTGCGCACGCACACGCAGCCGCAAATCCAGAGCAGAAGGATCGGCCACCATTGCAGCAGGAATTCGAGCAGCGGTGTCCGTTCCTTCGGATTAATGGCCGTAACCGGCGGCACGGCGGGCGACGAGGTCGCATTATAAAACGCGGGCCATAGCAAAGTCAGCGCGATGAACAGCGCGACGGTGAGCGCGCCGTTCGAAGTCGGGCGGCGCCCGTAAAAGAGCGCCAGGCCGATCGTCCCCCAGCAGAGCAGCGCGGTGATCGGCAGCGCCCACGCGCTCGCCACCACGGCCAGCAGCGGTGTGATCGCGGCCAGCACCCAGGGCCAAATCGTGCGGCGCGTTTCGATCAATTCCGCCATGACGGAAATGGACAGCAGCGTCAGGTAATGGCCCGAGGCATTGGCGTGATATTCGTCGCGCCAAGTCCAAAAGCCGGGCACCTGCAGGCGCAGGATGGTCGGGTCGTGCAGATGCGCGATGGCAGGCCGCGGATCCCAGCGCAGGTAATCCCACAAGGGACTGGCCCAGGCCGGATTGGGATATTCGTGCGTCGCCATCATGCCGCTGGAAAGATCGGCCGAGAGCCACAGGTCGTCATGGTTTCCGCAGCAAAGCAGGAGAATCGCGGTGCTGCCCGTCGCGGCCGATTCGATGAGAAACGGCACCGCCAGCGTGATCCAAATCTTGCCGCCAGAAATCCGGTACGCCGCCGCCGCCGCGACGACGCAGGTCAGTGCGGAAAGCAGCGCGTGCGACACATTATAGGCCACGCCGATCTTCACGTTGAGCAGCCGCTCCATTACCGACGCAGCGTAGTGCTGGAGATCGTAGTACCACTCGAAGGTGTGGCCCGGCATCCAGCAATCGGGCGGCGGCAACGTCGCGCCGTGGGAGAAATTGTTGACCATGTTGAGGTCGGAGATGCCGTCGGAGAAATAGGAAATATCGGCGTGCAGGCAACGCACCAAAAACGTGAACGCGAACGAGGCCAGGAAGACGCCGGCGGGCAGGTGAAGTTCCCGTTTCCAGTATTGACCGAAGAAGCCCATCCAGACGGTGGTGCCCAGCAGCACCGGCAGGAGCAGGAGCAGGCTCGGCAGGGCGAACAGGTGCTCGGTGAAATTCAGCAGGAGGATGAGCGCGATCACCGGCACGGTGAAGCCGAGCCAGGGCGACTCCTCCGGAAACAGCCGGTGGAAGAGCATCGCGCCGCCAAGCATGAGCGCCGAGACGATGAGCCACAAAAGAAACGCCTGAAGGATGAGCATGGACTCGCAACAGAATGGCTAAAGTCGGGGAAGAGGGAAATGAAAAGTGGGTGACGGAAAGGGTTGTATTTGGGTGGCCCGGGCTACTTGTTGCCGCACGAGGCGATCTGCGGATTCGTGAACCACCGCGTCGCTTCCTGTCGCTCCGCCAAGCCTGCGCGACCCGGGCAATAAGTAGCCCGGGCCACCCAAGAGCTTTTGCGGCGTGGCGATTCTTTCTTACACCACTGAAACGCCACGCATTTATGGTGCATCCTCCAGCGGGAATGCTAATTTTCCCGCTCGATGAATGGTCTCATCCTCAATCTCTCGGCGTTCGTGGGGGCCGCGCTTCTCGCTCTTAACGCCGTGGCGCAGGAGGGGCCCGCGCCGTCGGGACTGGCGAATCCACCTCCGCCGCCTTCGACCAATGCCCCGCCACCGCCTGCGCCGATCACGCTTTCGCCCGTCATCTGGACCGAGAACCCCGACGTGGTCCAGCGCTTCAATGTCGATGGAGAAAAGGTGCGGCAGATGGTCGATAGCGCGCTGCTGAAATTAACCAGTGCGCCCGATCTCGGCACGGCGTGGATGCGGCTCGGCATCACGCCGAAGGATGTCGTCGGCATCAAGATCACCACCATGGGCGGATCGTTGCTGTCCACCCATCGCGCCATCATCCAAGCGATCTGCGACGGCCTCCAGGCCGCGGGCGTGCCGCCGAGCCAGATCATCGTCTGGGACAAGGACGCCACCGACATGCAGAGCGCCGGTTTCATGCCGGCCGCGGCGACCGTTAGCCACGTTGGCATCGCGTCGATTTTTCCCGGCACGGGCTATGATCCTGACGCGGTCTACACCTCGGGGCTGCTCGGCACGCTGATCTGGGGCGACTCGGAATTCATCCGTCACGACAACGATCTCGACGCGGCGGCCAGTGCGGCAGTGCAAAGCAAGGGTTACGGCGACAACGGCACCCTCCCCAGCAGTGCGATCAAGACCATTGCCGACGAAACGCTGGCCGGCGGATCGATCGCGCCGCAGACGAGCAACCGCTCCCACTTTGCGCGGTTGGTCACGACCCTGTGCACGAAGATCGTCAACGTGCCGGTGCTGACCGACAACGCTTACACCGGCATCAACGGCTGCCTGGCCTCGCTCGCGCTGTCTTGCGTGGACAACAACCGCCGCTTCCAAGGCGATCCGTCTTTCGGCGATCCGGCCATCAACGAAATCGATAGCAACCCGATCCTGCGGCGCAAAGTTGTCGTCCACATCCTGGACGCGCTCATCGCGCAGTATGCGGGCGGACCGCGCTTCGATCCCGTCTTCACCAAGTCGATCGGCGCGATTTATGTCAGCCGCGATCCGGTGGCGATCGATTCGCTGGTTTTGAAACGGCTCGAGGCGTGGCGCGCCGCCGATAAGCAGGGCAAGGTCGACCCCATTGGAAAAACCGCTGGCCACATCCACACCGCCACCGACTATCATCTCGGCACGGACGATCCGGCCCGAATCCAGCTCCTGAAAATACCATGAACGAGACTCCCGTTGCCTCCGCAGACTCGCCGGCCGCGAACGGCCAGGCCATCGACCGACTGATCGCAATCATGGCCCGCCTGCGTGCGCCCGACGGCTGTGCGTGGGACCGCGTGCAAACGCCCGTCACGCTCAAGCCGCAGATGCTGGAGGAAGTCTACGAGGTGCTGGAGGCGATCGATTCCGGCTCGGCTATTCACCTGACGGAGGAACTCGGCGATTTGCTGTTGCATGTCGTTTTCCAGGCCCAAATCGCGCGCGAGGAGGGGAGCTTCAACTTCGCCGACGTGGCCAATGGGGTTTGCGATAAATTGATTCGGCGCCATCCGCACGTTTTCGGCGACACGAAGGTGACCGATCCTGCCGCGGTCGTCGCGCAATGGAACGATCTGAAGAAAGCCGAGAAGCCGGAACGCGAAAGCGCGCTCGATGGCGTGCCGAAAGCGCTGCCGGCCCTGATGCGCGCGGAGGCGTTGCAGAAAAAGGCGCGCGCGGTCGGCTTCGATTGGGCCGATGTGGGCGGCTCGCTGGAAAAAGTGCGCGAGGAGATCGGTGAGGTGACGGCGGAGATCGAGAAAGACATCGCCTTCGCCCATGCGAACGAGGCAAAGTTCACGCCGAGCCCGGAAACGGCAGAGGAACTCGGCGATCTGCTTTTTTCCATCGTGAATCTGACGCGCCACCTGAAGCTCGATGCGGAGGGCCTGCTGACCGGCGCCAGCGACAAGTTCGCGCGCCGTTTTCGCGCGGTAGAGGCGCGCATCAAGGCGCAAGGCAAGGCGATGTCCGACTGCAAGCTGGAGGAGCTCGACGCTGCGTGGAATGCGGTGAAGCAGGAAAATAAAACGAGCTAAACCCCATGCGAAACGCCGTCATCCTCGCTTTGGGTTGGGCTTGCAGCCTGCTCGCCGCGCCGGTGAATGATACGGCCAAGCTGGCCGATCTTGGGACCTCTTTCAACTCGGCGAACGGTCAACTTGCCATCTTGCTGACGGGCGATTACGCCACATGGAAAAATGGCCGGCCCGTGATTCCGCGTCCCTATCCTTATTGCGAAACATCGAAAAAGATATTTTTGAGGCCGGGCGATTCGTTGGTCGAGGGTGGTCCCGAAGGATTTTCGCAGTATCGGCTCGATTACCTTTCGTCGAACCGAGCCGGTTTTACCATTCGACGCTTTGCTCCATTTTCACCGGTGACGAACCATTTTCGACCGGGCAAAATGCTTTCGATAGAATCCATTAATGTCGATTTACCGATTATCATATTCGACGATTCCCAACCGAACTTTGTCGAACTCGGTCAGGGTCCTGCGGCACGGACAAAGTAAGGAACTGTGATTTCCCATGTGCTGAACTGGATGCGGCGCGGGAAGCAGCGGTTCGTTTTCGAGACGCGGCCCGCTCACTATCAAGTCATCCGCGATATCGATTACCTGACCCCGCCCTCGACTGAAAAAGCCGATCTCTATTTGCCGCGAGAGGTAGCCGGGAAGCGGCCCGCCATCGTGGTCATCCACGGCGGAGGTTGGGTCGAAGGCGACAAAGGGAACCTGCGCGAGTTGAGCATCTGCGCGGACTTGGCGAACCACGGCTATGTCGTGCTGGCGATCAACTACACACTTGTTCGCGCGGGCGACCTCGCCACGCTTTGGCCGAGAAATCTGCACGATTGCAAAACGGCCGTACGCTGGTTGAGAAAGAATGCCGCCGAGTACCAGATCGATCCGGATCACCTTGGCGTGCTGGGCGAATCGGCCGGAGGGCATCTCGCCGCTCTGGTGGCCTTGACCGGACTCCAGCACGGGCTCGATCCGACCGGTCCTTACGGCGAATTCTCCTGCCAAGTCCAGGCGGCAGTCGATATGTACGGCCCGGCCGATTTCCGCCAACGCGACAAGCCCTTGGCGATGCTCGGGAAATGGCCCACGGAGGCACCGGAACTCTATGCCCAAGCCTCACCCGCCGCCTACGGCCACAAAAGCGACCCGCCGCTACTCATCATTCACGGCGAGGCGGACGCCACGGTGCCCGTACTGGAATCCCAGAACTTCGCGACGGCTCTAAGCCGGGCTGGCGCGCCGCACGAACTCGTGCTCGTTCCGAACGGCTCGCATGCTTTTGATCTCCGGCCCAAAGAGAAGGATTTACGTTCTCTGGTCTTTGGATTTTTCGACAAATGCCTGAAACGCGTTTTTCTCGTCGGGATGGCTTGGGCTTCGTGCACAATTGCCAGCAAAGCCGATGACGCCTCAAAGTTGGCCGATCTCGGAACTTATTTTGACAACCCTAAAGGCGAATTAATCGTCCAACTGACGGGCGACCGCGGCTACGCGGTCTGGCAAAACGGACGGCTTCTACCCATCACGGATTGCGCGATGGCGAACGAGGCGTTCCTGAAACCCGGAGAGTCCTTGGTAGTTGGCGGCCCGGAAGGGTTTTCCCGTTATCGTCTGGACCGCCTCTCCCACGGCCAAGCCGCTTTTACGATATGGCGCTATTCCCCGGATTCGCGGGAATCCCATCACTTTCGACCGGGTAAGACGCTGTCGATCGAGACCGCCAACGTCGATTTGCCCCTGATGATTTTCGATGATTCTCAGCCCAATCTGGTCCAATTGCGCCGCGGACCCGCCCAACGAAGTAAATAAATACCGGGCTCCGCGTGTGCATTGCTCTCGGTCATCCCGCACTCTAGCGTTAAAGTTAAAATCCTTTGACCTGTGGCATTCCCGTGACTAAAAACAGGGTTTCGCGTAATTGCCACAAAGTTTATCCCACGCCTATGGATCTTAAAGAAATTAAACAGGTCATCGAGTTGATGACGAAAAACGGACTTTCGGAATTCGAAGTCGAACAGGGTGACTTCAAGCTCCGGGTCAAGCGCGGTCCCGGCGGCGAATGGTCGACCTCGACCACCCCGGTTGCCGCGCCCCAGGTCGTCCATCATCACGGCCCAGCCGGCGGATATGCGTCGGCACCTGCCGCCGTTGCTCCGGTCGCCGCGGCCCCGCTAGTCGCTGCCGCCGTAGCCGCACCAGCACCCGCCTCTTCCTCTCATCCAGCGATAGTTTCGCCCATGGTGGGCACCTTTTACCTCTCTCCGTCGCCCGATTCGCCGCCCTACATCGCGGTCGGCCAGGAAGTGCAGGAAGACACCGTCGTCTGCATCATCGAGGCCATGAAGGTGATGAACGAAATCAAGGCCGAGACCCGCGGCGTCATCGTCGAGGTGCTCGCCCAAAACGGCAAGCCAGTTGAGTTTGGCAAACCCCTCTTCGCCGTCCGGCCCACCTAAGCCCGCGCCTCATCATCCATGTTCGATAAGATACTGATCGCCAACCGTGGCGAGATCGCCCTGCGGATCATCCGCGCCTGCAAGGAACTTGGGATCAAATCGCTTGCAGTTTACTCCGAGGCCGACGTCGACTCCCTGCACGTTCAGCTCGCTGACGAAGCGATCTGTATCGGTAAAGCTTCCAGCCAAGACAGTTATCTCAAGATCGACCGCATTATCAGCGCGGCGGAAATCGGCGATGTCGATGCCATCCACCCCGGCTACGGCTTTTTGGCCGAAAACGCCCACTTCGCCGAGATCTGCGAGCATTGCAATATCAAGTTCATCGGCCCCAAGCCGGCGGCCATCCGCGCCATGGGCGACAAGTCGGTTGCGCGCGCCACGGCCCGGAAGGCCGGCGTCCCGATCACGCCCGGCAGTGCGGGTGTCGTCGAGACTGATCAAGACGCAATCAAAATCGCCAAGCAGATCGGTTATCCGATCATGATCAAGGCGGTCGCGGGCGGCGGCGGTCGCGGCATGCGGCAGGCGCATAATGACGTCAGCCTCGTCCAGGGGTTTAACTCCGCGAAGATGGAGGCGGAAAAGGCCTTCAACAACGGCGCGCTTTATTTGGAGAAGTTGATCGAGAACCCCCACCACGTCGAGTTCCAGATCCTCGGCGACAAGTTCGGCAAGGTCGTCCATGTCGGCGAGCGCGATTGCTCCATCCAGCGCCGCAACCAGAAGCTGCTGGAGGAAGCGCCGTCGCCCTTCATCACGCCGGCCACGCGCAAGGCGATGGGCCGCGCGGCGATCAAGCTGGCCCACGCGGTCGAGTACGAGAACGCCGGCACGCTCGAGTTCCTCGTCGACGACAAGCAGAACTTCTACTTCATGGAGATGAACACCCGCATCCAAGTGGAGCATCCCGTCACGGAGGAAGTCTACGGCGTCGACCTGGTGAAGGAGCAGATCAAGATCGCGTTCGGCGAAAAGCTGAGCAAGGACTTCGACGACCTGCGCCCGCTCAAGCATGCGATCGAATTCCGTATCAACGCGGAGGATCCCTTCAACGATTTCCGCCCCAGCCCCGGCAAGATCGAGCTTTTTTACGCGCCGGGCGGACACGGCATCCGGTGGGATTCGCACGTCTACGCCGGTTACAGCGTGCCGCCCTATTACGACTCGATGATCGGCAAGCTGATCGCGTTCGGCAGCGACCGCACCACGGCGATGGACCGCCTCTCTCGCGCGCTGGACGAGTTCATCATTCGCGGCATCAAGACCACTGTGCCGATCGGCCAGGCGATTTTGAAGGACCCCGATTTCCGCCGTGGCCGCTACAGCACCCATTTTGTCGAAGGGTTCCTGAAGCAGCGCGCATCGATTTTGCCGGGGCGGGATGGTTGACCGAAATTTTTGACGGAATAACGGAATAACGGAATTCTGATAGTTTGTTGTCGTCTCCTGTGATTCTAGGAGATCTCGAAGCGGGCCGGAACACACGATATGAGTACCGAATTTGACTTCATACGCTGTCGTAACTATCTCCAGCGGGCGCGACTCTATGCCATCGTTGACACCGGATATGTGGATACGGCGCGAGTGCCCGAAGTGACCTCGCAGCTTATTCTGGGCGGGGTTGACGTGATTCAGTTCCGCGCCAAGAAGCTAGGGCTCCCTGAGATTGCTGAACTTGGTTCTCGAATGAGAGCGATAATTCCGTTCCTCTCTACGCTATTTATCCTCAATGATCATCCCGAGCTGGTGGCGGGCATGAGCGCCGATGGAATTCACGTTGGGCAGGACGATCTTTCCGTTGCCGAGGCGCGCGCGCGGGCGGGCGGGAACGTCCTCGTCGGCAAATCCACGCACGCGCTGGACCAAGCCATCGCCGCTGAGAAGGAAGGCGCGGACTATATCGGTGTCGGCCCCATCTACGCCACGATGACCAAGCCCGATTATATTCCGGTTGGCCCCGTGTTGATCGGGCGCGTCCGCAACGCGGTACAGGTTCCGCAATTCTGCATTGGCGGCATCAATGAGCAGACCTTGCCCGAAGTCATAGCGGCTGGCGCGCGGCGTGTGGTGATTGTCTCGGCACTGTTGCAGAGCGCGGATATTCCGGCGTATTGCAAGCGGGTGCGCGCGCAGTTGCTCTAGGACTCCCGCCGATAGGACCTATAGGTCGTATAAGTCCTATAAGTCCTATTTCGGCGTAAGTTATGCATTCGTCCCGCCATCCACCGTCAGGTTCGCGCCGGTGATGTAGGCTGACTCGGGGCTGGCGACGAAGGCGACCAGCGCGGCCACTTCATCCACCGTCCCGTAGCGGCCGAGGCACGTCACCGCGGTTTGCGGCTTGGCCCAGTCGCCCGAGGCGGGATTCAGGTCCGTGTCGATCGGCCCGGGCTCGACGTTGTTCACCGTGATGCCGCGCGCGCCGACTTCCCGTGCCAGGCCCTGCGTGAACATTTTCACCGCGCCCTTCGTCGCCGCGTAGGCCGCGAGGCCGGGCGTCAGGATGCGTTCGCCGACGCACGAGCCAATGTTGATGATGCGTCCGCCGCTTTTGATGTGTTTCAGCGCCGCCTGCGTGGTCACGAAGACGCCGCGGATATTCAGGTTGAGGATGAGATCGAGTTCCTCGCTCGTCGCTTCCTCGAACGGCTTCGGGACCGCCGTGCCCGCATTATTCACGAGAATGTCGAGCCCGCCCAAGGTCGCAACGGTTTTCTCCACCGCGGCCTGTACCGCTTTCGGATCGGTGCCATCGGCCTGGATCGCGAGCGCCTTGCCGCCGTTGGCCTCGATGGACTTGACCACGGATGCCGCGGCGTCCGCGCCCTTCGAGTAGGTGATGGCAACTTTGGCCCCGTCGGCGGCGAGGCGTTTGGCGATCCCGGCGCCGATGCCGCGCGAACCGCCGGTGACCAGAGCAAC
>CAZZWT010000034.1:0-15058 GCA_964657775.1 uncultured Candidatus Methylacidiphilales bacterium
AGTTGCTAACGGCGGAGAAAATCCAAGGCGTCCCGCAGACGGGACGCTCCGGTGCAGGGCCTGCCCCGGCTACCTTCTCAATTCGCGGCACTTTTAGAAGCTCGTCATCACCGTGGATTCGACTACACTCCTCCGCTCATGTCCGCCACCGAAACCCCCGATGCCATCCTCGATTCCCGCCTGCAAGGCGAGGTCGCGAAGCGCCGGACCTTTGCGATCATCTCGCACCCCGATGCTGGTAAAACCACGCTGACCGAAAAGCTCCTGCTCTACGGCGGGGCGGTCAACCTGGCGGGCAACGTCACCGCGCGCAAGAACCAGCGCGCCACCACCAGCGACTGGATGGAACTGGAAAAGCAGCGCGGCATTTCCGTCTCCTCCACCGTGCTGCAATTCGAGTACGGCGGCTGCGTCATCAACCTGCTCGACACGCCCGGCCACAAGGATTTCTCCGAGGACACGTACCGCGTGCTCACCGCCGTGGACGCCGCCGTCATGGTCATCGACGCAGGCAAGGGCATCGAGGCGCAGACTCGGAAGCTGTTCGAGGTTTGCCGCCTGCGCGGCGTGCCGATTTTCACGTTCATGAACAAGCTCGACCGTTCCTCGCGCCCTCCTCTCGAGTTGCTCGACGAGCTTGAGTCGGTGCTCGGCATCCAGGCGATGCCCCTCAACTGGCCGATGGGCGACGGACCGGAATTCCGCGGCGTTTACGATCGCGAGCAGAAGCAGGTCCACCTCTTCGAACGCACGGCGCTCAACGCCTATCGCGCGCCCGTCACCGTGCGCGGCATCGAGGATGATCTCGTGCGCGAGACGATGGACCCGGGCGTTTACAAGCGGGTGTGCGAGGAACTTTCCCTGCTCGAAGGCGCCGGATCCACCTTCGATCTCGCCGCCGTGCAGGCCGGGAAATTGACGCCCGTGTTCTTCGGCAGCGCGGGTAACAATTTCGGCGTCCAGCTTTTGCTCGATCGCTTTCTCCAGCTCTCGCCCTCGCCCGCGCCGCGCAAATTTGACGGCGGCATCGTGCAGCCCACCGAGAAGGGATTCTCCGGCTTCGTCTTCAAGATCCAGGCCAACATGAATCCGAAGCACCGCGATCGCGTGGCGTTCATCCGCATCGTTTCCGGCACGTTCGAGCGCGACATGGTCGTGACCAACACCCGCAACGGGAAAAAAATCCGCCTCTCGAATTCGCAGCGCCTTTTTGCGCGCGAACGCGAAACGGTCGATACCGCCTTCGCCGGCGATGTGGTCGGCATCGTCGGCAATCACGATTTCCTCATGGGCGACACGCTGGCCGAGCGGCCCGAGATCCACTTCGACGAAATTCCCCGCTTCGCGCCGGAGTGCTTTGCCTTCCTGCACAACTCCAGCACGGCGAAGTTCAAGCGCTTCCGCGAGGGCCTCGAACAACTGCTCAAGGAAGGCCTTGCGCAACCGTTCGAGTTGCCCGGCTCGCATCAGTACGTGCCGTTGCTCGGCGCGGTCGGCCCGCTGCAATTCGACGTGTTGAAGTATCGCCTCGAATCGGAATATGGCGCGGAAGTCCGCGTGGAAATCTCCGAATGGAAAATCGCACGCTGGATGATTCCGCCCGCCGGAACCGCCGAGGGCGATAAATCGGTGAAGCCGGAAGTCCCCAGCGCCTCGCGCCTCGCGCTGGATGAATTCGGCACGTACACGGTGCTGTTGCCCGACCAGTGGGCCGCGAAGACGCTTGAATCGCGTAACAAGGACTGGACGATTCTCAGTTCTCCTCCCAGAAGGTAGGGACGGCACCTGATATAGGAGGCTTGTCGCCTCAGCTTTTTTGCGCCACCGTCGTCCATCGACCATCCAGGGGGTTGGTTCGAGCAGGCGAAAACATGTTTCACTTTCGACCACGGCTTGAACGCTTTTCCGAGGGCGAAGGTGATTCCAACCGGAATGCTCTCCCATGAACGAAATCTCGGCCCAGGAGGTCAGCGCGCTGAGCGCGCGCATCACGCAGGAACTCAACAAGGTCATCGTCGGCCAGGACCAAATCGTGCGGCTGCTCATGGTGAGCCTCTTCGCGCGCGGCCATTGCCTGCTTGTGGGCGTGCCCGGCTTGGCGAAGACGCTGCTCGTCCGCACGCTCTCGGAAATCTTCCAGCTCAGTTTCCGCCGCATTCAGTTCACGCCGGACCTGATGCCGGCTGACATCATCGGCTCGGAAATTTTGCAGCAACACGAGCAGCGGCTCGAGTTCGAGTATCAGCCCGGACCCATTTTTGCCAACCTCATCCTCGCGGATGAAATCAACCGCACGCCGCCGAAGACGCAGGCCGCGCTGCTCGAGGCGATGCAGGAACGGCACGTCACCGTCGGCGGCGAATCGCGCGCGCTGCCCGATCCTTTTCTCGTCGTCGCCACGCAAAACCCGATTGAGCAGGAGGGCACTTATCCTTTGCCCGAGGCGCAACTCGACCGCTTCATGTTTTCGCTCCACCTCGATTATCCCACGAAGGCGGACGAGATCGCGATCGTGAAACGGACCACCTTCGAGGGCGCGCCCGCACTGCAGCCGACGATCGGCGTGGAGGATTTGCTGCGCGTGCAACAGCTCGTGCTTGCCGCGCCGGTTTCCGATCACGTCATCGATTATGCCGTGTCGCTCGCGTCCGCCACGCGCCCCGGCAACACCGAAGCACCGCAGGCCACGCGCGATTTCGTCGAGTGGGGTGCCGGCCCGCGCGCGTCGCAATATCTCATTTTGGGCGCGAAGGCGCTGGCTTTGCTCAAGGGCAAGATTTCACCCGAGACGGAGGACGTGCGCGAAGTGGCGCTGCCGGTTTTGCAACATCGCGTGATTACGAATTATCGTGCGACCGGCGCGGGCAAGAAATCACGCGACATCGTGCTGGGCCTCCTTGCCGAGGTGAAGGAACAGTCGTACTAAACCTGGCGGACCGCCATGCGCGACGATCCCCGCAATTCCTGGCCCGGGAAACTTCCCCCGTTGCCACCACCGTTGCGCACGGTGGGACCGCCTCCGTTTCTTCCGCCCATACCCTCCGCCACGCCACCTCCCTTTCTACCACCCGTACCGCCGCACTATTCGCCACCGAGCCCCGCGCCCGCCTTTCCACGCGTGACCGACGCGGGGCGGGTCACCACCTCGATCACCAATTTCTTCAGCCCGCATCAACCGGCCACGCCCAAGGGCTCAATCCTTTCGCCCGCCGAGCTTGAGCGCTTCGGCAACCTCCTCATGTTCGCGCGCTCCACGGTGGAAGGCTATTTCGCGGGCAAACACAAGTCGCCCTATCGCGGCTCATCGGTCGAGTTCGCCGATTACAAAGAGTATGTGCCCGGCGACGACATCAAGCACATCGACTGGCGCGCCTACGGCCGCTCGCGCAAACTTTTCCTGCGCCAGTACGAGGCCGAGACCGACATGGTCGTCTACCTCATGGTCGATGCCAGCGCGTCGATGAGCTACGTGGGCACAGGCCGGGAATCGAAGTACCTCCTCGCGGCCAAGATCGCGGCGGCCTTCGCCTACCTGATGACGCAGCAGAGCGACAAGGCCGCGCTGGCGCTCTTTGCCGACAAGATCCGCCACTTTACGCCGCCCGGCAGCACGCGCGGCCATCTCCACAACTTGGTGTTTCAGCTCGAGACGGCGACCCCGGCTTCCACCACCGGCATCGCTGCCGCGCTGATGGAATGCGATCCGCTTTTCAAGAAGCGTGGCCGTCTCGTCGTGCTTTCCGATTTCTGGGATGACCTCGATCCCACCTTCGAGGCGCTCAGCCGCTTCCAGCATCGCAAGTTCGAGGTGCTGCTGCTGCAAATCGTCAACCCGCACGAGCTCGATCTCTACCACGTCCACGCCGCGCGCTTTCATGACATGGAGACGCATGAGTCGATCGAGGTCGAGCCAGACGAAATCCGCGAGGCCTACCGCGACTCGGCGCGCGAGTGGGTGGAGCGCACCGCCGCCGCCGCCCACCTGCGCGGCATGAGCCACGCCGTCGTCGGCACCGACCGCCCGTACCTCGATGCGATCGAGGCCTACCTCGGCTTTCGCGGCCGCAACACGCTTTCCACTCGCTGACCCCATGTCGTTCCTCAGCCCCGAGCTCCCGGCCGCGCTGATTCCGCTGGCCGCATTGCCGCTGGTGCTGCATTTGCTCAACAAAGGGTTCCCGCGCCACTTCCCGTTTCCATCGATCAAGTTGATCCGCGAGGCGGTCGCCCGGCGCTCGAAATTACACCGCTGGCGACACTGGATTCTCCTCGCGCTGCGCACGCTTTTTCTGCTCCTGCTGTTGCTCGCCTTTTTGCAACCGGTGCTGTCGCGCTTCGGCACCGATCCCACGAATACGGCGGGCCGCGAAGTGCTCATCGTCCTCGATCACTCCCTCAGCATGGAGGACAAGGGCGACGGCCCCACCTCGCGTGAGCGCGCCATCCATGAAGCCAACAAGCTCATCGATTCGCTCGGCACCAACGACACGCTCAACATTGTGCTGATGGAGGCGAATCCCACCGCGTGCTTTGTCTCCTTCTCGAAGGATGCGGGCGAGGCGCGCCATTTTCTGGACCAACTCAAGCCGGGACTGGGCCATGCCGACGTGAATCTCGCCACCGGGATGGCCGCGCGGCTTTTCTCGCAATCGGGCGCGCGGCCGGAAATCTATTACATTTCCGATTTCGAGCGCAAGAAATGGGCCAACGCGACTTTCACGGCGCTGCCGCCGGCGGTGAAACTGTTCTTCGTCGATGTCGGTCCGGTCCATCGGGACAATCGTGCGATCCTGGAAGCACGGCCCTCGCAAACGCAAATCCTCGCCGGCGATACCGTGCCGCTCGAGATCACCATCGGCAATTTCAGCGACGAGCCTTTCGCCGATCGCATCACCATCACCCTCGATAATCGATTCAGTTCCGCGCAGGACGTTTCCATCGCACCGTGGTCGCAGGCGAAGGTCAGCGTACCCGTCAGCGTGGGCGGCCCGGGCGTGCATCGCTGCGAGGTGAGTCTTCCCCCGGATGCGCTTGAATACGACGACCATTTTTTCCTCACGCTGGCCGTGCAGGAAAAAGAGGAAGTGCTCATCGTCACCGACCAGCCGGACGAGCGCAAAAGCGGCGCCTTTTATCTGAAGACTGCGTTGAATCCCTTCGAAAATGAGGCCGGCTCGCTGCTGCCGCGCGTCATTTCCTCCAGCGAGTTGATTCCCTCGCGCCTGGCGGGCGTGGAGAAGATGTTTTTCCTGCAGGTCAACCGGCTCAGCCCCGAGGCCTGCGATGCGGTCTCGAAATTCCTCACGCGCGGAGGCGGCCTCATCTATTTTCTCGATGGCCCCGCCGATGCGGACAACCTCGCGGCCCTCGAAAAAATCCTCGGCGCGGACACGCTGCCGATTCGCATTTCGCGCCGGATCGTCGCGGCCAACATCAACGCCGATGCGCAACAAATCGCGCGCGGCGATTTCGATTCGCCCTATTTGAAACTCTTTGCGGGCGACGCGCGCCAGAATCTTGCGCTGCTCGAGTTTTACGATTACGACCAGGCCGCCGCGACCGGCGCCAGCGGCGTGCTGCTGACCTATGGCGACAAGTCGCCGGCCATGGCCGCCGCGCATTACGGCCTCGGCACGTTGTTGCTGCTCAACTTCTCCGCCGGCGAGAATTCCAGCAACCTGACACGCCAGCGCATTTTTCCCGCGTGGATGCAGAGCCTGGTAAAAGCCGTCTCGACCGGGGAGCCTCCGCCCACTTCTTATCCGTTCGGCGAGACGATCCACACCGAAATCTTCCGAAGTGAAATGCATGACGACGTTCTCGGCCCCGCCGGCACGCCGGTCGCGGCCCAGCGCGAACTCAGCGGCGAGCGTTGCCGCGTGGCCTTCACCCCGGATCAACTCGGGTTCTACACCATGGGCACGCCCCAGCCGCACCACGCCTTCGGCATCAACCCGGCAACGAGCGAATCGGACCTGCGCCCGATCGACAAAAGCCTGCTGCCGACCCAATTCGCCGATCACCACGAAGCCCACTTTGTTTCCGGCACGCAGGATTACGATGAACTCGCCCGAGGCCGCCCCGTCTTCCATTGGTTTGTGTTCGGTGCGGTCGCGTTTCTGCTGCTGGAGACGGGCGCGCAATTTCTTTTCCGGAGGCCGTCGTGAATCCCGCGCCCACCGGCCTGGTCTTCGAGCCCATCGTGCCGGTTCCGATCATCGTGTTGCTCGCCGTTGTGCTGGTCGCACTGACGACCTACATCTACTGGCGGGTGGGCCAATCGATCGGCACGGCGCGCAACCTCACGATTCTTTTCCTGCGCCTCACCGGCGTCGCGCTGGTCCTGCTCCTACTGCTTCAACCTTCGCAACGCACTGCGCTGCCGCCGCCCACCCGCGATCGCCTGACCCTCGTCGGTCTCGACACGTCGCTGAGCATGAAGCAAAACGATGCCGGTGGCGTCACGCGCTTCGATGCTGCGAAGAAGCTGTTGCAGGACGCCGGCGCCATCGCCCCGAACGGCCTGGCTGCCAGCACCAAGACCTGGCTTTTCGGCTTCGCAGAGGACGCCCATCCGATTCTCCAGTCGATCCTCGATCTGACGCCGACGGGCCGCACCACGCTGATCGATAAATCGGTCAACACCATGCTGGCCGCGCCCGATGCGGACGAAGCGATCAACGCGCTCGTCCTCCTCACCGACGGTCACGATTTCGAGATGGTCAACCCGGTGAAGACCGGCCTCGCCGCACGCGCGCGGGGCGCGCCGGTTTATGCCGTTGCGCTCGGCCGGCAGGGTGACGTGCGCGATGTCGCGGTCCGCATCACCAATTTCCAGCCTTATTGTTATGTGAAACAAAAGGCCCACATCAACGCCTCGCTGCGCTTGATCGGATGCGAGCTGGAGGACCTTAATGTGCAATTGTTGCGGCAGGGCCAGGTCGTGCAGACGAAGCGCGTGAATGCCCAGCAGCTCCAGCAATTACCGATCGAATTCGAGATCACCGAGCCGGAGACGGGCCAGTACGAGTACGAGGTGCAGGTGCAGCCGCTGGCGAACGAGACCGACACGACGAACAACAGCGCCATCACCTACCTCAACGTCATCGACCAGCAAATCCACGTGCTGCTGCTGGAGGGCGATCCGTACTGGGACACGACGTTCCTGCAACGCTCACTGATGCAGAACGACAAGGTCGATGTCGACGCGTTGATCCGCTATGGCGCGGAGCATGTGCGGGCGATCCGCAAGACCCCGGTCGCCACCGCGCTGGAGTTGCCGCAAACGGTGGATCAACTCGCGGCCTACGACGTGATTATCCTGGGCCGTTCGGTCGAGACGCTGGCCGACCCGGGTCCGGCGAACTTCGAGCAGTTGCTCGACACTTACGTGAAGGAACGCGGCGGCACCGTCATCTTCGCGCGCGGCGAGGCGTTTGAAAAACCGGCGACCGATTTGAATCCGATCACGTGGAGCGACAAGATCAAGACGCTCGTTCACCTCGACGCCACGGCGGAGGGCCGCAGCCTCTCGATCTTCCAGGCGCTGAACAGCAGCGCGGGCGGGATGGATTCCCTGCCCGATATGGTCGATGCAAAAATTCCGGGCCAGATGCAGCCGCTCACTTCGATTGTTGCCACCGGCACCAGCCGCGGTGAGACGGAGGCAATTCCAGCGATTGTGCAGCGGCGCTACGGCACGGGGCAGGTCGTCAGCATCGGCGTGGACGGGCTCTGGCGTTGGACATTCAACGCAAAAATCCAGACGGTCGATTCACCTTTCGATCGTTTTTGGGACCAGACCATTCTCTGGCTGCTGGCGGGGCGCGACTTCATTCCCACGAAGCAATATTCTTTCCGGCCCAACTCGGCCAATATCCTGCTTGGGGACAAGGTTTACTTTCACCTGATGCTGCGCAAGCCCGATGCCGCTTTGAAATCGGTGCCGTTGACGATTTCCTACGACGACGCCGACGTCGGCAGCACGATGTTGCTGCCTTCGCCCACCAGCGGCGCGCGGATGACGGCGGAATTTCTGCCCGAGCGCCCGGGCCGCTATCGCGCGACGGTGACCTTGCCCGACGGGACAAAGCAGGAATCGCGCTTCATCGTCTTCGCGCAAAATTTGGAGGAGACCGAAGTCGCGACCGACACGCTCTACCTGCGCCAGCTCTGTGAGGCGAGCGGCGGCCGTGTAATCGAGCCGGAGGAACTGCCCAAACTGTTGACCGAATTGACCGGCCAGACGACGGATCAGGCGCCGAAGATCGTGGTGCGCCCGGTTTGGAATGCGGCTTGGGTTTTCTACCTCGCGGGATTACTATTCGGTCTGGATTGGTTCCTGCGGAGAAGGTGGGGCCTATGCTGAACGAAACGCAACCTATTTTCGACCGACTGGTCATCGCGGACCGCGTTCACCAGAAGGAGGCGGGCAGCCGTCTCGTGCTGTGCAGTGTGAAATATGTTTGCGCGGCCGTTTTGCTCGGCTTTGTCCTCGATGTGATTTTTCATCTCGGCTCCGTCGCGCGACTGGGTTTGCTTTTGCTTTTACTGGCCGCCGTGGCCGCCTTGGCTTGCATAGCGTGGCGGCGCGCGTTTGTGCAACGCAACCGGGTGGAATACACGGCTCGTTTTTTGGAGTCGCGCGATCCGGCGCTGGGTTCGCGACTGATCAATCTGCTTCAGTTACAGGAGCAGGCAGCCGATCCCAAGCTCGCGCCACGCACGCGCGATCTTGCCCGCCAAGCGGTGGAGGGTTATGCCGCCGGTTTGCGCAGCGTGCCGGTGGAGAGCATCGCGCGGACGGGCGAGGTGCGCGTGCAAGCGAAACGTGCGAGCTGGTTCGTGCTCGGATTTCTCGCGGTGCTGGCGCTTTGCTTTTCGGTCACGACGACAGAGCTCCTACGGTTCCTCGATCCGTTTGGCGATCATCCGCCCTACTCGTTTACCACGTTGACCATTACCGATCCCGGTGCGGCAGGCGCCACTGTCGCGTACGGGAAAGGGCTTATCATAAAGGTAAACGCGTCGGGCCATCAACCGAAGGAGGTTTTTCTCACCTCGTACCCGCCCGGACATCCGGAGCAGGCGCTCACGTTGCCGATGTTTGACGAAGGCGGCGTCGGCTTCAACCAGCAGCTCGATCATATCAAGACAGACCTCATCGTCTTCGCCCATACAAAGGACCACGCAAGCGAATCCAAACAGGTACGCATCGGTGTGGTCTTGACGCCGCGGCTGGAAACAGCGTTCGTCCGCATTGCGCCGCCGGATTACACGCGCTTGAAGGCGGAGGAAAAGCCTTACGACTTTAAGGGCGTCCAAGCGCTGGAGGGTAGCCGTGTGCAATTCCGCCTGCAATCGAACCGGCCGCTGCGCGAGGGCTGGGTGGAAGTTTCTCAAGGCGAGAAAGCAGCGGAGAAGATCGCGCTGAAAAAGTCGGGTGAAAATGAGGTGACCGGCTCGTTCGTCGCGAGCGACTCCGGCCGGCTGCGCCTGGGCGTAGTGGATGAGTCGGGACTGCCGTCGCAGGGCGATCACGAGAGCGGGCTGACGGTGACGCACGATCTGCCGCCGGAGGTTCACATCACAAATCCGCCCCACGATGCGGTCGTGGCGATGGACTTCAAGTTGCAGGTGCAGGTCGAGAGCAGCGACGATTATGGGCTGACGAAAGTTCGCTTTCACTGCGGGGTGAATGGGACGTTTGGCGTGCCGCAGGAATTCAAGTACGACCCGTTCCGGCTTGATAGCCGCGAGACGATTCCGTTGGATTTCGCCACGATGGGCGTGAAGCCGGGCGACACGATCTCGCTATTTGCGGACGCTATCGATAATGCTCCGCAGCCGCACCTCTCGCACAGCCAGACGATTCACCTGACCGTGATCAGCGTGGAGGACTACAACAATTTCTTGCGTGAACAGAGCGACATTTCGCAGACCGAGGCGAAGTATTCGCAACTGAACAACGACTTGCAAAACTTGATCGACCAGCAAAGGGCGCTTGGTGATCAGGCGCAGAAATTGAGCGAGCAACTGGCTACGGCCGATCCCAAGCAAAAAGAGGCGCTGGCGCAGCAGCTCGATAAGCTGATCGCACAACAGAATGAGCTGAATCACAAACTGAATAACCAAGCCGCGCGGATGGAGAATTTCGTGCGGCAACAACCCGTCTACGATGTCGAGAAGGACATGCAAGCGATGTTGCAGCAACAGGCGCAAAATGTGCGCGCCAGCACCCAGGCGAATGACGCGGCCTCGAAATCCGTGGCGCAGAGCAGTTCGCCCAGCTCGGGGTCGCGGCAGTTGTCGCCGCAGATGTTGAGCGATTTCAAGGCGGCCTCGGATGCGCAGGTCGCGAAGCTGGGCCAGTCGCACGATGAAACGGAACAGAAGGTGGTTCAGCCGCTCCAGGACATGAGCACCATGCAGGAGCTGGTGAAGGATTTTAACGAGTTCGAGGCGCTGACCAAAGCGCAGACCGAATTGACGCAGCAGGCCCAGGCGTACAATCGCGCGGGGCAGTTGAGCCGCGAGGACCAACTGGCACTGAAGGACATCGCGGCGAGCCAGGACGCGGTGGGGCAATCGTTGCATGAGTTGCGCGAGAAGCTGGGAGACGACTCGAAGGCTGCGCATCAGCTTTTCCCGAAGGCGTCGCGTAGCGGAGCGGACCTAGCGGATGCAATCGGCACGAACCTGATGGAACCGCTCGCCGCGCAGGCGACCGGGCAAATGCTCGCGGGCAATGGCGACCAATCGTTCCAACTGGCCGACCGGTTGCGCGGGGCGATGGAGCGGCTTTTCGGCCAATGCCAGGGAGGCAATAGTCCCTCGCCGGATGAGCTCGATTCCTACCTGAGGCTGCAGCATCTCACGCCGGGAAGCAATTTTGCGCAGATGAAGCGCAGCCATCGGCTCGGCACGACAAAGGGCCACGGCCAGGCCGGTGGCGAGGGCGCGGGCGCGGAGGGATCGTCCGGGTACGCAGTAGAGGACGGCGTGAGCTTGAGCGTGCTCGGCAACGAAACCATGGCGTCGCAAAGCAAGCATCCGTCGCGCGAGTCGAGTCCCTACGGCCACGGCGCGGGGCAACTTCATGCGGCGGATCGCGGAAGTGCGGAGAATCCCGATGTAATCAATGGCCTCAACCCGGTGAACCGCCACTCGGGTGCGAATGTGCCGGAGACGGAGATTGAGGAATACAACGATGTGGTCGACAATTATTTCAAAACCATCGCCACCAGGAAGGAGAAACCCGCCGATGCAAAAACTCCTTAATCTTCTTGCCCTGCTGATGGCACTTCCTGCTTTTGCGCAGCAGCAGGACACCCCGCTGCCGCCGACGCAGAGCGACATGACGGTGCTGCAGTGCGGCAATCTCACCTACGCGGGAAACAAGAGCTCGGTTTGCTTCGCGGATCATTTTCTTTCCGACGTGGCGGACCAGACCAACCTGCGCGTGAACAAAACGTTCGTGCCGGTTCGGCTCGATGCCGACGCGCTCTTCGATTTTCCCTTTTGCGTGATGTCGGGCCATGAGGATTTCACGCTGACCGCCAGGGAACGTGCGCAGCTTCGGCAATTTCTTACGCGGGGCGGGTTTCTGCTGGCGAGCCCGGGCTGCTCTGACCAGGCATGGGACGCCGCGTTCCGCCGGGAAATTAAAGCCGTCTTCCCGGAATATCCTTTGCACCCGATTCCGATGACGCATCCGATTTTTTCCATCGTGAATCCGATTCCGCACTTGATGGAAAAGCACGGCAACCTCGTTTCGCTGGAAGGGCTCGAGATCAACGGCCGGCTCGTGCTGGTTTACTCGAAGGAAGGTCTCAATGATGTCGAGAACGCCAACGGCTGCTGCTGTTGCGGCGGCAACGAAATCCAGGAACCCGCGAAGGTCAATGTGAACGTCTTTACCTATGCCGCGATTTACTGAGGGGGCGATTCTGCTGGCGGCGATGCTGTTGCTCACGGCCTGCAGTCCCACCCCCAAGCCTGCCGCGCTCGATCTGCCGATTTATTTTACGTGCGATGTCGATGGGCGATTGGAACCGTGCGGGTGCTTCACGGGCCAGTATGGCGGGCTGAGCCGATTGAAGACGGTGCTTGACCAAGAGGCGCCGGCAAACGCGTTGCGCGTCGATGTCGGCGATGCGATCGGCGGTCGCGAGGATTATGACCTGATTGAGTACCAGTATGTGCTGAAGGCGTTCGCGGCGATGAAATATGACGCGCTGAATGTCGGGCAGCGCGAGGCGCATTTTCCGGTCGCGCAATTGCAGAAGCTCAAAGATTCCTCGCCCGTGCCGATGGTGAGCGCAAATTTGCTCGATGCCTCGACCGGCAAGCCGGTGTTCGATTCGTATCGCATCGTCGAGCGCAACGGGCCGAGCGTGGCGATCATCGGTGTGATCGATCCGCGCGGGATGGAGCTTGGCGCCGGGCTGCAGGTCGGCGATATGGAGACAGCCATCCAACGGTGTCTCGACGAATTGCGCGGGAAAGCGGATGCGGTGGTGCTGCTCGCTTTTACGGACGAGGCGACATTGTCGAAGCTGGCGGATGAATTTTACGAGTGCCAGGTGATCCTCGGCGGCAAGGTGACGCAACCGGCGCAGCATCTCATCACGCAAAACCGGAGTGTCATATCCTACGTCACGAACGAATCACGCGCGCTGGGGATTTTGCACGTGAAGCTGACACGAGGCGCGCCGCTGGAAGTCGCGAGCAGCGAAATCAAGCTGATGCGCGATACGATTCCGCAGGATGCTTCCATTCGCGGGATGGTGCAGGATTATCGGAAGAAAGTACGCTTCACGAAACTGGCGGTGGACGATCCGAACAACCTGAGCGCGGACAGCGTGCCGGGCGTGCGCACAGAGGCGACGTATGTGGGCACGGAGAAATGCGTGGGCTGCCACAAGACGGCGGCGGCGGTGTGGGCGAACTCTCCTCATTCGCATGCGTTCGCAACGTTGGTGCAGCGCGCTGCGGAGGCGGACCCGAAGTGCGTAGGCTGTCACACGGTGGGGTTTGGAGAGCCCTCCGGCTATCGCCGTGAGTTTGGCTCAGCGAAGCTGGTGAATGTGGGGTGTGAGAGTTGTCACGGGCCCGGCAGTATTCACGTGGCGGAGAAGGAAGGCGGCGCGGCGGGGAGTTTTACGTTCCGGCCACTCGACGCGGGAGATTGTTTGCAATGCCATCACGGCGAGTTCAGCCGACCGTTTAAATGGGAGGAGTTTTGGCCGATGGTTGTGCATGGGAAGGAGCCTGCGTCGGGGTTAAAATAACGCTCACTGTCAACGTGAATACCCAGGCGTCCCGGACGGGGCGCTCCGGCGCAAGGGCCTGCGCCGGCTACCGTTTAACTTACGGCTTCTTGTCCTGATCCGGCTTGCTCGTGTCGATGCGGACCTTTTGTCCATCGGCGAGCGAGTCGGAGGGATTCACGATGACCTGGTCGTTTTCGTCGAGGCCTTCGATGATCTCCAGCTTGGTGCCCATGTCGCGGCCGATCTTGATGTTCTTGAGATGAACCGTGTTCTGGTCATCGACCACACCAACCTGCGGGCCCTGCGAGCGAAAGATGAGCGCGTTGCCCGGGATGACCAACGGGGGATGAGTCGTCACGATATCGAAGTGCACCTGCGCGTAGCCGCCGGGGAAGAGCTTGCCGTCGGCGTTATCGACATCGACCTCGGAAAGGAGCGTGAGCGAGTTGGGATCGATCGCCTGGGCGGTGCGGACGAGCTTGCCGGTGGTGGGCGTGTTCGGGTTTGAGGCGAGAACGAGCGTGGCCGCGATGCCGGGCACGATCTGGTCCGCGTAATTTTCCGGCACGTTGACATAGACACGCAAGGTCTTCGTTTGCGCCACGGTGAAGAGCGCCTGATTGGGCGTGCCGGTCTGCGTCGGGGCGCTGCCGGTGGTGGTTGTTGCCGTCTGGCCGGTGGCGCTGACAAAATCGCCCGTATCGACCCGCCGCGCGGTGACCACGCCATCGAACGGCGCACGGACTTGCTTGAACGCTTCCGTTTTCTGAATTCCACTCTCAAACGCCTTCGCGCCATCCAGATTGGCCTGCTGCACTTTCACGTTCGCGTTCTGCGCGTCAACGTCCTGTTGCGAAACGGCGTGCGTGGCGAAAAGCGCGTTATAACGGTCCGCCGTGACATGGGCGAGATTCAGATTTGCCTCGGCCAGCTTCACGCTTTCGCCCGCCTGCAGCAGCGATTGGTCCGTGACCGGCGTGTCGATCTCCGCCAGCAACTGGCCCGCCGTGACTTTGCCGCCGATATCGACGTACCACTTCTTGATGTAGCCGCTGACCTGCGCGTAGACCGCACTTTCGATGAGCGAATTCACCGTGCCGGGCAGCGTGAGGTGCACCTGCGCATCGCCCCGTTCCGGCTTGCCGACGCGGACGGTCGGCGTCGCCATTTGCTGCGTGGAGGTTTTCAATTCCTCCTGCGCATGGCCGCGGCGGATGAGCACGAAGGCGACGACGCAGCCAAGCACCACGAGGAAAATAATCGCGTAGAGCCAAATGAAGCTTCGCGGCTTTTTCTCGCGCGGCGGCGCGGGGCGGCGATCGGGTTTGGGCTGCGTCATGGTGCGGTGGGCGGTTTGTCCATTACCATCAAATCCATTATGTCCATTGGTCGTGCTCATGAAAGTTAGTTCGGTTGATGGGCCGGCTCTTCTTCCATCTTCTCTGCCGTTTTTTCGCGCTTCTTTTTGTCCACTTCATCCTGGCGGCCGCGGATAATGCTGTAGACGGCAGGCACGAAGAAAAGCGTGGCCACGGTGGCGACGAGCAATCCGCCGATGACCGCGCGGCCCAGGGGCGCGTTCTGTTCACCGCCTTCGCCCAGGCCTAGCGACATCGGCACCATGCCGATGATCATGGCGAGCGCGGTCATGACCACGGGACGCAGACGGCCCGTGCCCGCCTCGAGCACGGCGGCGTGCGCGTTCTTCAGCTCGGCCATGCGCTCCTTGGCGAAGGAGATGACAAGAATGCTATTCGCGGTGGCGACGCCGATACACATGATCG
>CAZZWT010000035.1:0-14637 GCA_964657775.1 uncultured Candidatus Methylacidiphilales bacterium
GCGGAGCGACAGGAAGCGATCTTTCGGCTTCACCGTTCAGCCCTCGCTTCCTGTCGTCCCGCTGGTGCGGCCCGACCCGGGCAACGAGTAGCCCGGGCCACCCAGCCTGTGCCGACCGCAACGCAGGTGCGCTAAGTTAAAACCCAGTCCAACCCCACCGGAAAAAATCCTATGAACATGATGAAAATAATGAAGCAGGCCCAGGAGATGCAAGCCAAGGCCCAGAAACTCCAGACCGAGCTCGCCTCGCGCAAGTACGACGCGGAAGCGGCGGACGGCAAGATCAAGGCCACCGCGACCGGCGAAGGCCAGCTCGTCAGCCTGAAGATCGATCCCGCCCTGCTGAAGGAAGGCGACGCGGAAATGCTGGAAGACCTGATCGTCACCGCCGTGCGCGAGGCGATCGACAAGGGCAAGACCGATGCCTCCAAGGAACTCAGCAAGCTGATGCCCGCCGGCATGGGCGGCCTGCCCGGATTCTAAGCCACGCGCGCTATGAACTCGCCCGTCGTGCGCGTCATCGGCGCGCTGATCATCATGGCCGCCGTGCTCCTCTACCTCTTCCACGGCTCGGTCGCCTCGATGCAACCGCAGCCGTATATCATCCACTCCACGCTGCAATCGGGGCAGGCGAAGTAACTTCAGGTAGGGACGGCACTCCGCTGCCGTCTGTCTTCTCGCTCTCAAAAGAAAGGGCGGAACGAGCGAAAACCTCCGAGGTAGCCTCTATTCCACCTTCACCCAACCGCCATTTGACGCAGATTGATACGCCGCATCCATGATCGCGACTTCATCGAGGGTCGCCTCCAAGTCGGCCTGCAAAGTCGCAGCGTCGATTTCGCCGCGAATAACGGCCACGAGGCGATCGATGCGATTGGGAAGGTCGACGGTCGGCGCGATGGGCTCCTGATGATCGGCGGTGCCGATGACATAACCACTCGGCGTATTCCAGATCGACTTCTCCGAGCCGACCACTTCGAGTCCGCTAATGCCGCCGATCTGCGTCCACGCCGCCTCGACCGTACCGAGCACGCCGGAGGCAAAGCGGAGATGGGCGATGCCGTAATCATCGACGCTGGGATAAATGCCCGCGTGATTACCGATCTCCGCCCAGACTTCGCGCACCGGACCGAAGAGGGTGCGCAGGAGATGGACCGCATGCGCGCCCATGTCCATGAACGCACCGCCGCCGGAAAGCGCGGGATCGTAAAACCAGGCCAGGTCGGGATTATCGAACCAGCGCCCGTAGGCGGCATGGTGGGCGTTGCGATAGCGCACGCGGGTGACCTTGCCGACCGCGCCTTCCTGAACGAGCTGCGCGACGGGGCGGATGCGATCAATCCACGGTTGAAAGTAGCCACAGAAAAGCGGCGCGCTCGACTTCGCCTGCAGGGCCTTTACCTCCCGCAAATCGTCAAGGTTGGTGACGAGCGGCTTCTCGCAAAAGACCGGCTTGCCCACGGGCAGGACCTGCTTGAGCAGGGGTAGGTGCCGCGTGTTTTCCGCGGAGATGACGAAGCCATCGATGCTGGAATCGGCCAGCAGCGTGGCCAAGTCTTCGACGAAAGGCGCGCCGGCCATTTCGGCATATTTTTTGCCGCGCTCGGGCACATCATCCCAGACGCCGCCGACCTGACGGCCATCCGTGGCCTTGAGGATGTTTTCGATGAATTGGCGCGTATGGATATGCGCCGTGGAAACGAAGCCGATCCTCATAGGCTGCGCTCGGTTGACTGCGTTACCACTTCAGCAAGTAGGCGAAGATCAGCGGCGCGACGATGGACGCATCCGACTCGATGATGTACTTCGGCGTGTCCTTGCCGAGCTTGCCCCAGGTGATCTTCTCGTTCGGCACCGCGCCGGAGTAGGAGCCGTAGCTGGTGGTGGAGTCGCTGATCTGGCAGAAGTAACCCCAGAGCGGCACTTCGGGGCGCTGCAAATCCTGGTGCAGCATGGGCACGACGCAGATGGGGAAATCGCCCGCGATGCCGCCGCCGATCTGGAAGAAGCCGATGGAGTTTTGTTTGCTCGTCTGCGTGTACCACTCGGCCAATTCCATCATGTACTCGATGCCGGTCTTGACGGTGTGGACCTTCTTGACGTCGCCGGAAATAACGTGGCCGGCGTACATGTTGCCGAGCGTGGCGTCTTCCCAACCGGGGACGAACATGGGCAGGTTTTTCTCTGCCGCGGCGAGCAGCCAGGAGTTCTTGGGATCGATCTGGTACTCCTTCTTCAGCCCGCCGGAGAGGAGGATTTTGTACATGAACTGGTGCGGGAAGAAGCGCTCGCCGGCCTGGTCGGCACGGACCCATTCGGCCAGCACGGCGGTCTCGATCCGGCGCATGGCTTCCATCTCGGGGATGCAGGTGTCGGTGACGCGGTTCATGTGGCGCTCGAGCAGCGCTTCCTCGTCGGCGGGGGTGAGGTCGCGGTAGTTGGGCACGCGCTCGTAGTAATCGTGCGCAACGAGGTTGAAGACGTCCTCCTCGAGGTTGGCGCCGGTACAGCAGATGGCAGCGACTTTGTCCTGCCGGATCATTTCCGCGAGCGAAAGGCCGAGCTCGGCCGTGCTCATCGCGCCAGCCAGCGTGACGAACATTTTGCCGCCGCTGGCGAGGTGGGCCTCGTAGCCCTTGGCCGCATCAACGAGCGCGGCGGAATTGAAATGACGATAGTTATGCGTGATGAAATCGCGGACGGGAGAGCTCATAGCGGACGAGCTTAGGTGAGCGGGCGCGCGATGCAAAAGGATTTGATCCCCGTTGCGTTACTTTTTCGGGACGCGGGAGCGCTTGGGAACCTTGCGGCCTTTGATCATCGCATCCATTTTGTCGCGAACCTCTTCCCATGGGATCGTTTTAGCTAATCCCTTTTCGTACTGATCAATCCGATCTTGAATGATCGCCATGAAATTCAGATCTCGATCGGATAACACACCTGGCGGGCACGCATTTTCCTCGAGGCTCGATTGAAGCTCATCCAAAAGTTTCATCCGTGAGCGCCGAGGTAGTGCCAACGCAGATTTGCGAATTTGTTGGAAAGTCATTGGTATCTGCCTTTGCAAAGCATCACCCACTACAGCCCACCGTCAAGCTCGGTCAGAGCCGTCGCGCGATGAATGGCCTCCTGCTCCATCGGGCCCCACGGATAGCCGGGATCGAGGCATTCGCGGAGATAATCGCGCAGGAAATTCTCGATCGAACCGCAGCGTTCGTATTGACCGACGTGGACACACTCGTGAGCGATCAGGCCTCGATCGCGGCGATAGTCGGCACAGATATAGATGCCGTAGCCGAGCGTGATCCCGGCGGTATGCGGACTAACGAGGCCCGCGAAGCGACCAAGCGGACCGAGCATGGCGCCGTGCGGGACGGGAATGCTCTCGACGAAGGCGAGGCGGATTTTCTCGGGATGTTGAACACCGGCTTTTCGCGCGTCGTCGAGCTGCGCTGGATTGAGCGCGACTCCGCTTTGCAAGATTTTCGATTCCTGCTGGCGCACCCATCGCGCGGCGAACGGGACGATCGCCGGAACCAGCGGGACCAGCAGTCGGAAGGGAAACGCCATTAGGCCCGCTGTCCCGCCACTGCTTTCTCGGCCACGATCGGCGACGAGATTTTCGCGCTGGCGTGGTTATTGTTCCACCACAGGACGACCGCGACGAAGGCGACCTCGAGCGCCGCGAAGCCGGTGGCGTAGCTGAGGCCGCCGGTGCTGAGGCCGTAGCTGTGGAGGCTCTTGCCGTTCTGGCCGAGGATGAAATTGACGCCGTACCACGACATCATGACGGAGAGAAAACAGACGACCGATCCGATCGCGAGCCCGAAGCCGCGCCACCAGCCGGCGAGTCGCCCGTGCAGCAGCGCGACGTAGCAGAGGAGCGTGATGAGCGCCCACGTTTCCTTCGGGTCCCAGCCCCAGAAGCGACCCCACGAATAATTAGCCCAAACGCCGCCGAGGATTGTGCCGGTGGCGAGCAGCATAATGCCGATCTGCATCGCGCGGTAGATGAAGAATTGCACTTCGTTTTGCGCGGCGGCATAGCGCTTGCCCCAGAAGCTCATGACCAGCGCGATGTGGCCGAGCGCGGCAGTGAGCGCGAAGGCCGCGTAGCTGGAGACGATGGTGAGCACGTGGATGGTGAGCCACATGTTGTTGCGGAGAACGGCGGTGAGCGGGTTGATCGAGGCGTCGAGAATGGTGGAGTCGGAATCGGCGACGATGAGGGTGAGGATCGCCGCCGGCAGCCCGGCGTAGAAGAAGTAGCGCTTGCGGTAAACCGCCTCGAGGATGATGGCGAAGACCATGCCGACGAAGGAGACCCAGATGACCGTTTCGTAAAGATCGGTCACCGGCGGCCGGCCCGAGATGATGATGCGGCAGGCAAAGCCGTAGACTTCGTAGAAGAGGCCGACGAGGACCAAAATCCACGTGGCGATGTAGCCCGGCGTCCGCGCCCACAGTGCAGTCATGAGCAGGCAGACGAGCGCGAAGACGTAGATGATCCACGCCCAGAGAAAGGGCTCGAGGACCATGTACTGGCGCTCGAATTGGAGGGAGGCGGCAGAAGGATAGAATTGCGGCGCCACTGCCCGCAGGGTACTGACCACTTGGGGTGTCAGCTCATTAAATTGCGCTCCCTCCCCTTTTTGATACGCCTCCTCCCATTTCTTAAAAATCTCATCGTCCATCGCGAAAACGATCATGCCACCCTCGCTGACTGAGAAAATGGGCGTCCAGCGACCATCAATGGTTTTGGCGTTAGGCACGATTGTCTGTTTCTGACCGTTCACCAAATCTTGGAAAATTCGCAGTCGTTCTCCGAGGTGCTCCGCTTCTTTATTAATCGCGGGGAGATCGTCGCCTTTTCCTGATTGGCGTTGCTTCTGCGCTTCATCCAGCAATTCCATTAGGGCCGGCTGACTGATTAGTTCGTTGAACGAGAAAAGTTTTCGTTCTTCTGGCAGACCCAACTTCTGTTTTAGTGCCAGAAAATTCAGCATGATGATCGGTCGATCATCCCAGCCCTGCGGGGTAAACCAGAGATCAAGAACCACGTCCTCCGGCGAAAGTTTTGCGCGGCTCTCGCTTGGATCTCCGACAGGCAATGCGGTCACGCCGCTCATTGTCAGGAGCATTTCGTGCGCAAAAGTGGTGAAGGGCTTCTTTCTCCCGTGATCCTGAACTGCAAGCGTGGCCAGCGCATTTTTGTCGAGGTCCACCCCGTCACCCGCTCGCAACGCTGACGAAGTAAAACAAATCAGGAGCAACAGAATAATCAGAAACCGATTCATGTAAGTTCTTTCTTTTTGGCATCTGTGGCGGAATCCACCATCGCATCCTCGCGCCCACCGCGTTCGCTGGCGGAGCGTTTCGGCATGAAATAAAACATCAGCGCGATACCCAGGCAGATTCCGAGCGAGCCGATCCACTTCAGCGGCCAACCCGGATCGTAGAGCACCTGCAGCGTTGTCTCGTTCAGGTTCTGCGGATTCCAATTCGCCTGCGAAAACTTGTAGTTCCAGCCGAGCAGCGACCGCCAGAAATCGCCCGGGAACATCGCGGGCGAGTTCATATGCGCCGTGTCGCGCACGCTTTTGCCGGTGGAGGGTTGGTCAAAACGCAAGCTGCTGATGTAGTCGGCGGGTGTGTCGGTTCCCTCATCGCGCGGCACTTCGAAATTCTCCAGCGTGATCGAGTAGTCGAGCGGAATGACCCGCTCGCCGTAACCGATCGTCGCGAAATCGTTGCCGTTGAAAATCTCGCGCGACGTCCCGGCTGGGATCCACTCCACCGGCCCGCTCGTGCCATCCGGCGAGACGAGATGCGCGCGCAAGCCGGGCCGCAGCGAGGACGCCATCATCGGCGTGACGTCGCCGGTGAATTCCCTCATGTCGCGATGCAACTCCGCATGCGCCAGCACGGCATCGACGTGCGCCTGCCACTTCGACCAGCCGAGGTGGATCGTGTCGCCCTGCGCGGCAGTCTGGCGCGCCTCGACTTTTCCCCCGCGTTCCAACTCGTAAACGATGCGGCCCGGTTCCTTCGCCGGTGCAATGCGCATCGCGAGTCCCTGCGGCACAGGCATCGCCTGAGGCGGCGCAGCGGCAGCCGGTTTCGGCGGCGCGGCGGGCAGCAATTTTGTCGGCCCGCTGATCTGCACCAGCACCGCCGGATTATTCGGTTTGTCCGAGGCTGAAGTCGGCACGCCATCCTTCATCGCGAAATCGGGCCAATACTTCGCCACGCGGAACTGCACCGGGTCGCCGTCGCCGAAGAGGTTCGCCCACGCGCCATTGACCGCCCGCGTGGAAAGCACCCGGCTCGCGCTTTTCGCGGGGCCGAACACCGTCGCCTCATACTCGCCTGGCTTGCCCGCCACCGGCTCGAGCGTTACCGAGTAGCCGCTCGGCGCATCGGCATCGGTATCGATCACCGGCGTCTGCGGGCTATTCGCAAAAATGAGGTGCGTCTCGTGGAACGGCGTCTCATCGCGCGGGCTGGCCGGCGTCGCAGCAGTGTCCACGCTCTTCACCGGCGCAATCAGATGCGCCTCATCCAGCGAATCGACGAGCGTCACCTTCGCCATGCCGAAAAAATCAAACGTGTCGCTCCCCTCACCCGCCATCAAGTTCGCGGCCACGTTCTGGTTCATCCCCGTGTTGATGAAATGGAGCTCCACGCCCTGCGGCGCGACCGGATCCACCGAGGCCGCCAGCGTGTCATCCGGCACCAGGTTCTCGGTCACGCGATCGATTACCAGCTTCAACGTCGAGCCCTCGAGCGGCAGCACGAAAGGCCGCGCCTCCGTCGGCGGATGCATCTCGACATCGAACGGAACCTGGCCGCGCACGCCTCCCGAGGTTGCGATCATCAGCAACTCGTCCTTCGTCGCCAGTTGATGCTCCGGCGGCTTCGTTTTATCGAGCGTGACGAAAGCCTCGAAGCCCCACACGCGTCCGATCACCGCGCCGCCCAGCATCATGATGATGCCCGCGTGCGTGACCACGAAGCCGAGATGTTTCCGCTGCCACGGCCAGCGCGTGAAGGCCGCGCAAAACAGATTCAGCGCCAATGCGACGAGCCACACATTGAACCACGCCGCATTGTAGATGTAATAGCGCGCGACCGCCGAATCGAACTTCGATTCCATCACCGTCGCGAAGGCGATCGCCCCGGCGATGGTGATGATCAGCACCACCGCGAGGTTCAGCGACCCGAGCAGGTGGATCGCCATCCAGAAGGTTGACGTCTCGCGGCGCTTCTTGATCGCGGCGCGGCGCTCGGCTTCGGAGGTCGGTTTGGGGTTGGCGGTCATGCGCGGGTGGGCCGGGATGTCGGGCCGGTTATAATCGGGCCACAGTGTAGCCGATCCAAGCGAAAATGCCCCTCAATTCGAGGGTATAAGGCGGCCTTGCCTCTGCCTCTCGGCTCTTACTACCTCGATAGAAAGCCCAACAACCATTGGAACCGTGGTGGGATTCTGGTACTGTTCATCGTCCCCCCCATGCACGCGCCCAACCCCGATCACTTCTTGCCGCACGATCCCGCCCGACCGCCCTACCTCGCGGGCTTGCACCGGTTTGCCTGCTTTTGCGCGGCAGCGGTGCTGTTCCTGATCTGCGTCGGCGGCCTCGTCACCAGCAACGACGCGGGCATGTCGGTGCCCGATTGGCCGAACAGCTACGGCTATAATATGTTTCTCTTTCCGTGGAACGATTGGGTCGGCGGCATTTTCTTTGAGCACTCGCATCGCTTGGCCGCGACCGGCATCGGCACCCTTACCGTCATCCTCGCCGTCTGGCTGTGCTTTCAGCCGCGCAGGTGGCTGCGCTGGTTCGGCGCGGGTGCGGTGATCCTGGTCATTGCCCAGGGCGTGGTCGGCGGACTGCGCGTGGTCTGGAGCCTGGACTGGCTCGGCGTCCCGCACGCTTTGCTGGCGCAATCCTATTTTATCTGGATGTCGCTCATCGCGCTCTTCACCTCGCGCTGGTGGATCGAGGCCCGGCATCAATTCACCCCGCCCAAATGGACTGGCCGCGTGCTGATCGTGTGCGGTCTGATCTTCTGCCAGCTCGGTCTCGGCGCGACCATGCGCCACGAGCACGCCGGGCTTTCCATCTCCGATTTCCCCCTCGCCTACGGCCAGGTCTGGCCCAAGACGGACGCGGCTTCCATGGCCGAGTACAACAACGAACGCTTTCAACGTGACGCCATGGCCAAGGCCACCACGCCGCTGCTGATTAATCTGCAAATGGCCCATCGCGTGGGCGCGGTGCTGGTTACCGTGGCGATTCTTGCCGCCGCCGCCGCGATGTGGCGCACGGTCGGCACTTCCCCGATGCTGCGCCGGTGGAGCGCCGTCTGGGTCGGGCTCGTCTTCGTGCAATTCCTGCTCGGCGCGTGTACCATCTGGACGAACAAGGCGGCCGATGTCGCCACGGCTCACGTCGCCACGGGGGCGCTCACCCTTGTGCTCGGCGCGCTGCTGACGGCCATGAGTTGGCGTTTGCAATCGCAGGCGAAACTTGCGAAAAAAGGTGTTGCTTGAACTCCTACGCGCCCCATACGGTTGATCCCCTGCTACGGGCCCCGGCGCCGGCACAGACCGGCCACGAGTTCACTCTTTCCTCCGATCTCTCGGAGCTGACCAAGGCGCGCCTGACTGTGATGGTACTGCTGACCACACTGGCCGGCTACTGCCTCGCACATGTCGGCGCGATCGATTGGCTCCGGCTTGGGCACACGCTACTCGGCACGGCGCTAGTGGCGGTCTGCTCTTCGATCCTGAATCAGGCCTTGGAGCGCGATACCGATGCACTGATGCGGCGCACGCAGGTCCGCCCTTTCGTCACGGGTCGTTTGCCGCTGGTGCAGACCGTTCTGGTCGGACTGGGACTCGGCGCGGTCGGACTGGCAGAACTGGCGATTTTCGTTAACGGCCTCGCGACGATGCTATCCGCGCTCACGCTGGTGATCTACGTTTTCGTTTACACGCCGCTGAAGCGACGCTCGGAAATTAACACGCTGATCGGTGCGATTCCCGGCGCGCTGCCGCCGCTCATCGGCGCGACCGCCGCGCTTGGCCATTTCGATGTCGTGGGCTGGATGCTCTTCGCCATCCTGACCATGTGGCAACTGCCCCACTTCTACGCCATCGCATGGATGTACAAGGACGACTATCGTGGCGCGGGCCTGCGCATGGTTTCCACCCACGATCCCGATGGCCGCCGCACCGGCATCCACGCCGTCGTCTCCGCGCTGATCCTGCTGCCGGTGAGTCTTCTTCCCTCGATCATCGGCCACTCCGGCATCTTCTACGCCGTGGTCGCCACGACGCTCTCGCTCCTCTTCATCGCCGCCGCGATTCGCTTTGCCCGCCAAGCCGATCGTCCCCATGCCCGCACGCTTTTCCTCACCTCGATCATCTGGCTGCCGCTGATTTTGACTTCACTGGCGCTCGATATTCCGATCCGGAATTATCTGGGTTGGTAAATTGAGGAGGTAGCCGGCGCAGGCCCGTGCGCCGGAACGGTTGCGCGACCGCCTACGTTCTCGCCTTAAAATAACCTTCGTTTTGGACTTGGATATCAAGGCGTCCCGCAGACGGGACGCTTCCGGCGCAGGGCCTGCGCCGGCTACCTTTTTACTTCACGCCCACAACCTGCATCCCAAAATGAATCCACAATGGCAGCGTGATGATCGACGCGGCTGACGTGGCGAAAATCACCTGCAGCGCGACGGGGACGCTGCCGCCGTTGTGGCGCGCCAGCAGCAGCGTGAAGACTCCCGCAGGCATCGCGGCCTGGACGACGAGCGTTTCTTTTAGCTCGATCGAAACGGGCAGCGCATAGGCCAGCAGCACGAAGCCGAGCGGGCAGATGAGATTGCGCACCACGACCGCCAGGGTCATCACGGACGCCCCACTCGTGTCGCGGAAGTCAGACCAAAAATCGGCCATGGTCGCGCCGATGATGAGCAACGCGAGCGGGATCGAGCAGAGCCCGATGAGGTGGATCGTGGAGAAAAGCACCTTCACCGGCCAGCCCCACGCGAGGGTTTCGAGCGTCGCGTCGTCGAGCCGCAGCCCGAATTGCGCCGTGATGAGATTGATCGCGACGCCGAGCAAAATCGCCCTCACCGGCGTGGTCAGGATGCGCCGCCAATCGCTCACCGGCGAATGGCACATGAACGAGGCGAAGCCCACAGTCCAGAACGCCACCTCCGTGCCCAGGTTGAAAAGGAAAAGCACGCCGAGCGCATTTGCCCCATAAAGCGCGGCGACCAGCGGAACTGGAATATAGCCGTAGTTATAAATTCCCCCGACGAAGGCGAACGTCTTGCGCTGCGCCTCATCGCTGAAGCGCCATAACCGCGCCGCCACTGTAGCCATGACGATCGAGCCCGCCGTGCCAACAAAGCCCAAGGCCGGACTCGCCAACAAATTTCCCGACCGCCGCAGCGCCTCGTTGGCCATGATGTGGTCAAGGATCAGGCAGGGGAGCAGGAGATGCACCGCGAGGTCGAGCAGCGTCCGGTCGGCCTGCTCGTTGAGAATCTTCGCGCGCCGCACGCCCGCGCCGATGCCCATGATGAGAAAGAGCGGAATGACGCTGCCGAGAATTTGCAGGTATTCGTGCATGGAAGTTGCTAGGAAAGCACGCTCTCACCTAAAAGCAACGCCTGCGCATTTCGCGTGGTAAACCAACATTCCTTATTATAATTTCAACCATGAGCCCGACGCCGACCTCCCAGACTTTCGCCGCCTTCAAGACCTCGCATCCCAGCGTGTGCGAATGGGTGGAGGAAATGAAAGCGCTCTGCGAACCTGACAGCATTTACTGGTGCGACGGTAGCGAGGAGGAAAAGCTGCGGCTGACGCAGCAGGCGGTCGACGCGGGCGTGCTGATTCCGCTCAATCAAAAGAAGCTGCCGGGTTGTTATCTGCACCGGTCGAACCCCAACGACGTCGCGCGCGTAGAGGACTGCACATTCATCTGCACGCGCACGCCTGACGCCGCCGGGCCGACCAATCACTGGATGGCGCCGGCTGCGATGTACGAGAAACTCTACGGCATGTGCAAGGGCGCGATGAAGGGCCGCACGATGTACGTGGTGCCCTACCTGATGGGCATGCCCGGCTCGCCGCTGGCGAAGGTGGGGGTGGAGCTGACCGATTCCATTTACGTGGTGCTGAGCATGCGCATCATGGCGCGGATGGGCCAGGTGGCGTGGGACCAACTCGGCTCCGACGGCAAGTTCACCAAGGGGCTGCACAGCATGCTGGACGTGAATCCCGAGCGCCGGTTTATTGCGCATTTTCCGCAGGACAACACGATTATTTCGGTCGGCTCCAATTACGGCGGCAATGTGCTGCTGGGGAAGAAGTGTCTGGCGCTAAGGCTGGGCTCTTACCTGGGCCGCATCGAGGGCTGGATGGCGGAGCACATGCTCATTCTTGGCGTCGAGTCGCCCGAGGGACAGAAGACCTACGTGGCGGCAGCGTTCCCCAGCGCGTGTGGCAAGACGAACTTTGCGATGTTGATTCCGCCGAAGGAATTTGCGGATTGGAAGATCACGACGATTGGCGATGACATCGCGTGGATGAAGCCCGGGCCGGATGGGCGGCTTTATGCGATCAACCCGGAGGCGGGTTATTTCGGTGTGGTGCCGGGGACGAATTTCAAGTCGAACCCGAATGCGATGATCTCGATGCAGAAGGACACGATCTACACCAACGTCGCGCTGCTGCCCGACGGCGATGTCTGGTGGGAAGGCAAGGACGGCGAGCCGCCGGCGGAGTGTCTCGACTGGAAGGGCCAGACGTGGACGCCGGCCTCGAAGGAAAAAGCGGCACACCCGAACAGCCGTTTCGCCGCACCGATGGCGAATAACCCCGCGCTGGCGCCCGAGGCGGCGGACCCAAATGGCGTGCCGATCAGCGCGCTGATTTTCGGCGGTCGCCGTGCGACGACGCTGCCGCTGGTTTTCCAGGCGTTCAACTGGATTCATGGCGTCTATATCGGCGCAACGATGGCGTCCGAGACGACAGCCGCTGCCGCCGGCTCGGTGGGCAATGTCCGCCGCGATCCGATGGCGATGCTGCCTTTCTGCGGCTACAACATGGGCGATTATTTCCGCCACTGGCTGCGCATGCGCAAGATGCTAAAGCGTCCACCGAAGGTTTTTCACGTGAACTGGTTTCGCAAGAGCGAGGAGGGAAAATTCCTCTGGCCCGGCTACGGCGAAAACATGCGCGTGCTGAAGTGGATCGTCGATCGCAGCTACGGCAAGGTGAACGCCTACGAGACGCCGGTCGGCTGGATGCCGGAAATCGAGGACATCGACACGGCGGGCCTGTCGGGCGAGGACATCGAAAACTTGCCGAGCGCGCTCACGATCGACATGGAAGAATGGAAGCGCGAGGTGCTGCTGCAGGATGATCTTTTCTTCAAGCTCTACTCGGATTTGCCGAAGGAGCTGATCTTCCAGCGCGAGTTGCTGATTTCACGGCTCTAATTTCCTCGGAGGCCGACCCTCCGAAGAGGTGGCTTCCGCCGCCTTCTTTCCCGTCAGCATCAGATAGAGCCAATACGAAATCCCGAGCGTCAACCCGAGCACGACCTTGAACCAGATCGGAAAACTCGCCGGCGAAATGAACGCCTCGATGCATCCCGCCGTCACCAGCGAGGGCACGCAGGCCACCGCCATGCGCACGGCCGATCGCCCTTGTTCCGCCAGCGCGTCGCCGCGCGAATACGAGCCGGGATTGAGCAGCGCATTGGCGATGACATAACCGCCCGCGCCCGCGATGATGATGGAGCTGATCTCGAGAATGCCGTGACCCGCGATGAACGCGAAGAGCGCGCCAAGGATGCCGTAATCGGCGCAGAGCTTGACAGCGACGCCGAGCATGAAACCGTTCTGGAAAAGGATCCATGTGGTGACGAGCCCGAAGGAAAGTCCGCCGGCGAAGGCGAGCAGCGCGACGGAGATGTTGCTGGTGAAAAGAAAGGTGGAGGCGACCGGCGCGGGCACAACGCTGAAGATGCTGCCGGTCCACATCTGGCCGGAATAAATCGAGTTGAGCATGCTACTCGGCAGGATGATGGAGGCAGCGCGCTCGTCGAACTGCACGGCGGAAAGTCCCAGCGCAACGCCGAGGAGGAAGATGATCGCCGACCAAGCCACGGCCTGCAGGTGCGCGCGCACGGCCTGCGGGATGTCGTTGAAAAAGAAGCGGCCCGCGACTTCGCCGGAGAAACGGTGCGGGCGATAAATCTGATTATGCGCGCGGGCAATGAGCTGGTGTAGGAAGAGGAGTAGCGTGGTGCCTCGATAATGGGTCTGGGCGTAGGCGAGGTCGCCGGTGGTCGCGCGATAGAGCGCTGAAAGCTCGCGCAAGAAAGGCCGGTCGGTCTTGCGCGGGCCGCGCGATTCGATGACACCGAGCATTTCCTCAAGCCGCTGCCAATGCGGGCGGTTTTTGCGAATGAAGGCGCCGAGGGTCATGTGCGCCTCCCCAGCTCGAGCAGCCATTCGTCAGGTTCCAACGCGGAGCGTTCCAGTTCGGTGCCTTTGACCGCCGGCTTGAGGCAATCGTGCAGCGTGACGGCGAGACGTTGGCGCGCTTCGGCTTCAAATTGGTCGCGGCGGTTCAGGTAGCGGTGGAGCAATTCCCACTGCGCGGAATTGAGCCGGATGAGGGCCGCTTGGGGCGCGCCTGGAAACGTGACCGCCTGCTCGACTTGGTCGAAGATGGACCAATCGATTTTGGTTTCATGGATGACGAAAGTGCGCGCCATGACGTCGCCGAGGCGCTGCGCCTTGCGGCTGACGAAGATCATAAGCAGGCCGATCAGGCCCATCGGCCCCAGCGTGTCGATAGGACGGGAGAGATTACGCAGGAGGACATCGACGCCGCTGACGGGCGAGCCGTCGGCCTTGATCACGCGCAGGTTGAGCAGCCGCTTGCCCGGCGTCTGGCCATTCCACCACCACTCGAACAGGTTGAAGTAGACCCACTGAAATCCGAAGATGAGGAGCATGAGCAGCGTCTTCAGCACGTTGGAGCTGGTCTTGGTGAGCCAGTCATCGGCCTCGTCGTGGGCCAGCAGCATGGTCAGCGCGTAGACGATGAAGAGGACGAGTCCGCCCAGGGCAATATCAACGAGGATGGCGAGCGTGCGGCTGCCGACATTGGCGAGCTCAACCTGAAGATCGATTTCTTCCGGCAATTCCAGCTCGGTCTTGCGCGCATCCCAGGATGAAGTCGAGACGCTCATGGTGAAGTGGGTCAGGCCGGAGGCTGACTCTCCAATAGAATTACCACTCCAGAACGGTACTTGCCCAGGTCAGGCCGCCGCCGAAGGAGACCATGAGGATGAGATCGCCGCGGTCGAGTTTGCCGGCCATGTTTTGTTCGTGCAGTGCGATGGGCATGCAAGCCGCCGACGTGTTGCCGTAGCGGTCGAGGTTCAGGACGAAGTGCTCCATGCCGACGTTCATGCGCGCCGCGACGGCATCGATGATGCGAAAATTGGCCTGGTGCGGGATGAACCAGCGCACCTGCTCGGGTTTCACGCCGGCTTTTTCGAGGCACTCTTCCGCCGAGCGGTTCATCGCGGTGACGGC
>CAZZWT010000036.1:0-14305 GCA_964657775.1 uncultured Candidatus Methylacidiphilales bacterium
CCGGCGCCTCGACCGGCGGCGGCGTGAGCGACGCGGGACGCGACTTCTTTTTCTCCCGCTACCCGGCACTTAAGTGCCGGGCTATTATCAGACGTCCCTCTGGGACGTCGCCGAATTCAACAAAATGGTTCGGCACGAAAATTCCTCCGCATGGTCTAACCTCATAACCCTCACCCATGCAGGCCACCCTTAACCCTCCCATCCGCAATTCGCAGCACGCGACCGAGTTTCTCATCGGGCAGCACAGCCTTTTTCTCGCCGCGCTGGGGCAGGGCTTTTTCTACGTGCACCAGCTGCACCCGTGGCTGCCCGTCGGCGTGGCCGGACCGCTGCTCATGCTTCCGTGGGGCATCGTCTTCATCCTTTTTTATCACGAGCAACCGCTGTTTCCCGTGCAGCTCATCCGCCGTTGGTGGCTCCGCGCGGTCTGCGCGACGGCGGTCCTTACCGTCGTGGCGGAAGCGATCTGGCTTCTCGGCTTCATGCCGCCGCCCGGCGCGGACCATCGCGTCGCGGCCGACGTGCTCGTGCAGGTCTTGATGAATCTCGGCTGGCTCAGCGTCATCCCGATGATCCGCGATTACCGCAACAACCCGGAGTTTTGGACATGAGCGCATCCCCCACCGAACCCCTGCTAAGCGTCGATCATCTCAAGGTTTACTTCCCTATTCTGGGCGGCGTTTTCCGCCGCAAGATCGGCGAGGTGAAGGCGGTCGATGATGTTTCCTTCACCATCACCAAGGGCCAGACGGTGGGCCTCGTCGGCGAGAGCGGCAGCGGCAAGACCACCGTGGGCCGCGCCATTATCCGGCTCGTGCAGGCCACGGCGGGCTCGATCCATTACGATGGCACCGATATCACCCATTTGAGCCGATCATCGTTCCGCCCTTACCGGAAGAAAATCCAGATCATCTTTCAGGACCCCTACAATTCGCTCAACCCGCGCTTGTCGATCTTCGAGATCATCGGCGAGGCGCTCGAGATCCACTTTCCGCTGATGCCGAAAAACGACCGCCGCGCGCGCGTGGCGGACCTGCTCGACAAGGTCGGCCTCAAGCGCGATCACCTCGATCGTTACCCGCACGAATTCAGCGGCGGCCAACGTCAGCGCGTCGGCATCGCGCGCGCCTTGGCGGTGAATCCCGAATTCATCGTTTGCGACGAACCGGTCAGCGCGCTCGACGTCTCCGTGCAGGCGCAGATTGTCAACCTGCTCCAGGATTTGCAGGAGGAACTGGGCCTCACCTATCTCTTCATCGCGCACGACCTCGCGGTGGTCGAACATATCAGCGATTACGTTTTGGTGATGACCCAAGGCAAGATTGTCGAGGCCGCCTCCGCCGAGGCGATCTACGAAAATCCGCAGCACGAATACACCCGCAAGCTGCTCAGCGCCGTGCCGAAGTTGTAGGCCCGAGGTACACCGTTTTCAAAAGGACCGTAGCCGCGACCTGAGGCCCGGAGGGCCTACACCGCAAATCGGCTATGGGACTACTTAGACGCGATAGCCGCCGAGCCTGTCCTTGTCGGCTACCTCGGAGGTTTCCCAGCTAGGGAGCGGCCCCGATCACTGCGTTTCAATCACCAACTGGCCGTTCTGGATCTCGATCGACTTCGCCTGATTCAACAGCAACGCGCCGTCCGAGTTGCCGCGGATGCCATCGTTCAATTGCTGGTTGAAGAGCGGAATATAAGGCGCCAGCACCGCCTGCGTCTGCGCGCTGTTCTCGGCATTCGGGCCCAGGATCGGCTTGTCGCCTAACTGCAGCGCGCGCGGGGTCATCTCCACGGCTTTGTCCGCCGTGTTGAAATGCACGGCAAACGTGAGGTCGAAACTGGCATAGCGGCCCTTCACCCAGCCATGGGTCGGCAACTCGGTTGGGAAGCTCGCCTGCATCCGGCCCTCGGCATCGTTCAGCGTCACGTAAACGTGGATATGATTTTTGATCATGTTCGGGTCGCGCGCAACCAGCGTGTTGAGTTCGTCCGCGCTCAACCGAATCGTGGCGGCCTGGTGGTTCTGCACATCGTGATCGAAATCGCCCAGCTTCTGCCGCGCCTTCTGGTACAGATTGTCGCCGCCATCGAACGCGGTGATCGCGGGTGGCGTGGGCGATGAAAGCTCCAGCACTACTTTGTTGCAGAGATAAGCGAGGGTTCCCAACGCACCGAGCGCCAGCGCGGCCAGCAAGGCGAGCACCGCGCACCCGCAACCGAAACAGCCGATGCCCCGTTTTTTCCGGGCCGGAGGGGGAAGGGGCGTAGTCGAGATGGACATCGGAAGTTAGGTTTAACGGAGGGGGCTTGTTGGAGCAAGTCCTACCGCGTGATCCCCTATTTGATTCGCCAACCAAAAGGTAGCCGGCGCAGGCCCTTGCGCCGGAGGCGTCCCGTCCGGGACGCCTCGATTTCCGAATGAAAAAAGCGCGCTTTTTAAATGCATGAACACAGGCCTCGCGCGTGCGCCACCTGCGTGTGCGCCCAACGGCTCTCGGCGCTACGGCCTGCGCCGGCCACCTTCTCGCGCTACCGCACACTCGCTTTCCACGCCGGATGCGCGGCGATCAGCGCCATGGCGCGCGGCAACAACACGCGGCCGGGCATCTGGTGCGGCCACGGCGACGCGCCCGAGGGATGCGGCAGCGGCACGAGGTCGAACTTGTGCCCGCCGTATTGAATCGGAAACGCCGAGCCGATCACCTCGTCCAGTTTCCCGCACTCCATGAATTGCTGGATCGCCAGCTTGCCGACCGCGATGACGAGGCCGGGCTGCAGCAACTCCAGCTCGGCCTTCAACCAGCCAGAGCAATTGCCGATCTCGTCGAAATCGGGCACGCGATCGCCGCCGATCGGCCGCTTGCCGGGGAAGCAGCGGCAGACCGCGGCCATGTAGATGTGCGAGCGGAAGGTCGCCTCATCCACGCCGGTGTGCTCCGCGAACCAGCGGAAAAGTTTCCGCCCCGCCGTCCACGCAAAGGGCCGGCCCAGCACGGGTTCCTTGTCGCCCGGCGCCTGCCCGACGAGGATCACGCGGCTCACCACCGCGCCGCCGCTCACCACCGGCTTGTACATCTTCGGGCACCGCGTGCAGCGCAACAACGCGGCGACATGGCGATCCAGTTGGGTTTGTGTAGCGGACTTCATGGACGGGAAAGCGTACCGATTTTTGGACGCGTGGGTAGTCCGCGATACGATCTGCGGATTCCAAAAATTGCTGCGTTTCCAAAATTCGCTAAATTCGCTAAAAATATCTGAAATCTAGCAAATAGTGAAAACGAGGGGCTACCTCTTGGAAGCAGTCACTGCCTGCGAGGCGCTCAGCCGGGTCAGCAGCGATTGCAGGCTCTCCACCACCGCGGCATCGGCAGGCGTGGGACCGTACCGCGCATGGGCCACGAGCGACCCGACCCGCTGGATGGCCAGCCGGTCATCGGGAAACGCCTCCGCCACGCGGTCGGTGTAGGCCAGCGGGCCTTCCCACGTCGCGCGGGGAATGCCGCGCCGCGCCATGCTGTGGCAGAAGGTGGCGTAGAGCGTTTCCACCGGCGCGATTGGCGCCTTGCGCAGGATCCATTTGCGGAAGCCGATCGCACAAAGGCCGGCGGCGACAAAGCAGCTTACCAGGAGCACGAAAGGCGCCTTCGTCGCACCGAAGCCGAGCGACTGCGCCCAGCGCAACTGCGTCTCCGGATCATAGGAGAGCACGAGATCGTCCCAACTGCTCTCCACCTGGTCGCGGCGCAACTGCATCTCGCGCACGCTGTCCCTCACCCAGCCCGGCACGTACTCGTCATACAGTCCGGTGTGCCGACGCGAAAGCTGGCTCGACAGCGTGTCCTGCGCATCCGCGCTGCTGGAGCTTTGCAACTCGCTCGTTCGGGAGGGTGGCGCGGTCGGGTCCCACTTCATCCAGCGACCGCGCGTGGCGGTGGCAGGCGCCTGCGTCGGATCGCTCGGCACCCACACCTCGTCCCACGCGTGCGCGTTCGATTGCAGCACTTCATACGAATCCGAGTAGGGATTGTACTCCGCACCTCGGTATCCTACCACCAGCCGCGCCGGCACTTTTTCCTGCCGCATCAACACCGCGAAGGCGGAGGCGAAGTGCTCGCAGAATCCTTCCTTGGTCTCGAAGAGAAAAACGGGCAGCCAATTCGGGCCCAACTCCCCCGGTGTCGTGGTGTAGGTAAACTTCCCATCGCGAAAGAACTTCAGCACCGCCGCGATATACTCCTGCTCCTGGTTCGGCGCGAGGCCCTCGTGCAACTTCTCTGCCAGCGCCTTCACGCGCGGGTCAATCAGGTCCGTCTTGTTCTTGGGATCCTTGCCGTCGGGCAACTGCAGGCACGCTTCGAGATCGCTGAGATGGACGTTCACTTCCTCCGGCGTCGGGTCGGACCTAACCGTGTACCGCGCCATGTGGTTCAGCTTGCCCGCCTGCATCTGGAGGACGTTGCCGTTAAAAAGATAGCTCCACGAGTAAATTTCGGCCGTGTTGTTCGCGGTCGTCACCGGCATATCGAGCGCGAAGAGCCAGCGCTGGTTGTGCGTCTTGACTGTGATCTCTTGGTTGACGATTTGCGGACCTTCCGGCGCCGCCTTGCGGGGCCCGGCCGCACCCGCGAAGCTCCCCGGCGTCCACGTCCCGTTGCTGTAGTTCCAAAGAACCAGGCCGCGCCAGTACATGGAATCGATAGCCGGGATATTGCTGGTCAGAAAATGGGCGTAGAAAGCGGTGGCGTCGTTATTGGCCAGCTTGGCGATCGAGCCGGGCGAGACGGTGTCGGTGAGACCGATCTTGGCCTCGTCCATGGAAAAACTGAGCTGGCCGGTGTAGCGCGGAAAAAAGACGAGAAGGAAAAGGCCCAGCGGCAGCGCCTGCACATAGATGATGCCCGACTTGCCGAGCATGTTGATGAGGTGGTCCTGGTGCTGGTCGCCGGTGTGCAGGCGCATGAGCAGCGCGGTCAGCACCCACATCATAATCAGGCAGTAGACGAAAAGCTCCAGCACTTGCGAGTAGAGCAGCACGCTCATCACCACGAAGAAGCAGGAGAAGATGATCAGGGCGATATCGCGCGGGCCGCGCAGCTCATAGAACTTGATTGTAATCAGGCCGCCGGTGAGTGCCGTCCCGGCATCGCGGCCCATGACGGTATTGTAGGAAACCCAAATAACGCCGGCGAAAATGACGGCGACAGTGCCGCAAAACCAGGTGCTCGGCAGCGGCAGGCGATAGACCTCAATGACCGAACGCAACACCATCGCGGCCACGATAACGGTGGTAAGCCAGACGGGAAAGTTAATGACGTGATAACCGAGCGTGAGGAGAAACGCGCCGACGAGAAGGAAGAAAAGCGTGAGCGAAGGCCGCGAAGCCAGCGGCGGCTGGGCCGGCCGGGAGAGCAGAGCAGTCCAGGAGGCCATGGGCGTAATCTAGCGCAGGGTCTTGGGGAAGTCGATGGTCGGGACAGCGGCGGCTACCTTCTGAAGACCTTCCGCAACGCGGAAGGATAGAGCTCATGCTCCGCGACCTGAATGCGCGCATGCAGCGTCCCCGGCGTGTCGCCGGGCAAAATGGGCACGCGTTGTTGCGCGATGATCTCCCCGGCGTCGATGTCCTGATTGACGTAGTGGACCGTGCAGCCGGTCTCCGCCACACCGGCGGCAAGGGCCTGCTCCCACGCGCGCAGGCCCTTGAAAGCGGGCAGCAACGAGGGATGAATATTGATCACGCGATTCGGGAAGGCGGTGAGCAGCGGCTCCTTCACCACGCGCATGTAACCGGCGAGGACGACCCACTCGGCCTTGTTTGCGCGCAGGAGATCGACCAGCGCGATTTCGCCTTCGGGGCTGAGCTTGGTCTTGAAGGGCGAAGGCGCGAGCGTGGCGGTGGGCAGGCCGAAGGCGGTGGCGCGGGCGAGGATGGCGGCATCGGGAAGATCGCTGGCGACGAGGACGATTTTGGCGTCGAGGCTGCCGGCCGCGATGGCCTCTTGGATCGCGACGAAGTTGCTGCCCTTGCCGGAACCGAGGACGGCGATGCGCGGGGTGGTCATGGAGGAAGTGTGACAGAAAAAATTCGACCGCGGAATAGAAAGGTAGCCGGTGCAGGCCCTTGCGCCGGCTACCTTTTGGCTTCGCGTTCTTTGCGGAAATCGCCGCTCGCGAGATTGAACACGAGCCGCAAAATCCAGCGCGGCGTGCTCTCCGCCATCAGCATGGTGAAGCGAACAATCAGCCCCGGAATGATGCGGCCCTTGCCGCTTTCGAGGGCGCTCAGCGTCTGCGCCACAACATCCGCCTTATCGACGGCGACAAACTCGGGCGCGGAAAATTTTCGCTTACTATTCGCACGCGAGGCGACCTGACCGAACTCGGTCTCGACCGGCCCGGGGCACAGCGCGAGCACGTAGATGCCCGAGCCGTGTAGCTCAATTCGCAGCGCCTCGGTAAAACTATTCACGTAAGCCTTCGTCGCAGCGTAGACCGCGAAGGTCGGCAGCGGAATCAGCCCCGCCGTCGAGCCCACGTTGCAAATCCAGCCCGACTTCTTTGCCAGCATCGCGGGCAGCGCCCACTGCGTGATGCGCGTGAGCGCGACCATGTTCACCGCCATCATCGATTCGATCACCGCGGGCTTGCTTGTCTCGAACGTGCCCAAGTCGCCAAGGCCCGCGTTATTGATCAGAATGTCGGGCGAAAACCCATCGAGGCCCAAATCGGTGATAAGCTTCGTCGTCGCGCCCGCATCCGATAAATCGGCCGTCCACGTATCGACGCGCAGCGCGGGATGGGCCGCGATTAATTTCCCTTTCAGCTCGTCCAGCCGGTCCGCGCGCCGCGCCGTCAGCACCAGGCGCGTCACGCCCAGATCGGCGAGTTGCCGCGCGAATTCCCCGCCAAGGCCCGCGGAGGCTCCGGTCACCAGGGCCGATTTACCGGAGAAGGAAGAAATCACACTTCAGCTTTTAGCGTATGAACGTGAATGGCGTGCAAGATTTCTTTTTCCACCACGAGATCGGAGACCACGACAATCGAATCGCCGGGGTGCATGTAACCGCGCTCCAGCAGACGCGCTTGCATGCGGAGCAGGTTCTCGTTCGGGTCGTTGTGGAATTCAATCGTGTGCGCGCGCACGCCGAAATGAAGCGACAGGCTGCGGCACACGTCCATGTTCGGCGTGAAGGCGTAGATCGGCGCGGTCTGCGGGCGCAGGCCGGCGATGTAGCGCGCCGTCTTGCCCGAATGGGTGAAAACGCAAATGCCGGCGGCGTTGGTCTCGTTGGCGAGGTAGACGGCCGTAGCGTTCAAGTGCGTGCGCGACGAATACGGAACCACCGGGTTGACGTAACCGGCGACCGTCTTGCCCTGCTCCACCCGGCGCGCGATGCGGTCCATGATTTCCACACACTCCATGGGATATTTGCCCGTGGTCGTTTCGCCGGAGAGCATGATCGCGTCCGCATGCTCGAAGACGGCGTTGGCGATGTCGGTGATTTCCGCGCGGGTCGGCGCCGGGTTCGTGATCATCGATTCGAGCAAGTGCGTGGCGACGATGACCGGCTTCACCGCGGCGAGACAGAGATTGATCGCGCGGCGCTGGATGATCGGCAATTCCTCATACGGCACCTCGATGCCGAGATCGCCACGGGCAATCATCAAGCCATCGCAGGCCGCGATGATTTCCTCGAGATTGCGCACGGCCATCTGGTCCTCGATTTTGGCCACGATGCGGACGCTGCTGCCCTTCTCCTTGATCTTGCCGCGAAGCAGCTCGATATCGGCCGCGCGGCGCACGAACGACATGGCGATGAAGTCCATGTTGCACTCAAAGGCGAGCTGCAAGTCGGCGTAATCCTTCTCGGTCAGCGCGGGCAGCTTGACATCGATGCCGGGCAGGTTGATATGGCGGCGGCTACCCATCGGCCCGGGCGTCAGCACTTCGCAGACGAGCTCGTTGTGCCGCTTCTCGATCGCGCGCATGCGCAGCAGGCCGTTATCGACGATGACGATCTTGCCCACTTCGATGTCGTCCACCAGGTAGGGATAATTCACGTCGGTCGTGATTTGCACCGTTCCTTTTTGCCCGTTCACGGTGAAGCTGACCCAGTCGCCAATCTTCAACTCATAGGGCGCTGGGACCACGCCGGTGCGAATGGCCGGACCCTGCGTATCGAGCAGCAGCGCGACCTCGTGTTTCAGTTTGGCCGAGATTTCGCGGATGGACGCAGCGACTGTGCGCACCCAATCGTGCGGCGCGTGGGACATGTTGAAGCGAAAGACATTCACGCCCAGTGCGATCAGTTCCGTCAGGGCAGCAGGGGTGGACGTGGCGGGGCCGAGGGTGGCGATGATTTTAGTGCGGCGCATACAAGGGGTAAGTTCGGTGGCTAGTAAAGAGCGGTTTCCCAACAAAGCAAGGCTCATGCCGCGCCGCTCCGCGCTATTCGTGTCATCAGGGACTGACTACAGCTAAAGCCGCGATGCTTGCCTTCCTCCGAGCCGCGAGATACGCTCGCTTCCACCTGTCATATATGAGGTCCTTTCAATTTTGGATTCTGGTCTTGGGCGCCACGCTGGTCAGCCTGCTGATGATGAAAAATGTGTTCATCGCCCGCTCCTTCAACCGGGAGCAACGTCAACTGGTCCAAGATCAGCAAATGGCCGACGCCGCGCCCCAATATGAAACGGCGTGGAAGACGCTGGCCATGCATATCTACGAGAAGAGCAAGACGGACCCCGCCCTGGCGGAGCTACTCAAGAATGCGGACGTCCAGGTGCGCGCGGAGGAAACGCCCGCGCCCGGCACGGAATCCACGCCGGCTCCCGGGACCCCGGGCCTGCCTCCCGTCCCCGGCAAGTCGCCCGCCACGCTCTGATTTGTTGCGCTCGAGTTGTTTCTGAACTGCTGATTTCCCTCATACTTTCTCATGTCCGCCGCCTCCACTCCCGCTCCCCGGTCGAAATCGTCCGAGTCCCGTTCCGCCCCCCGGCACACGCTGTTCCTGCCTATGTTCATCCTGCTTCTCGGCATGGGCGCACGCGAGTGCTACCAGATGATTTCGATGGAAAACCAGCTCGACGAGGTGACGCAGAAAGTCGATCACATCAACTCGCGGGTGAAGCTGACCGAGTACGAGCGGACGAAGTTCTACATGATGTCGGCGGACGTCCTGCGCCTGGCCCCGACGGACCCGAACGCGGAGCAGATCGCGGTGCTGTTTGGCCTCCGCAAGCTGCAGCAGGACAAGCCGGAGCTGATGAATGCCGCGGGGCAGACCGATCTCTCGGCTCTTTCCGCCCAAACTTCGCAAGTGGCCGCCACCAACGCAGCGCCGGTCGATCCGCTCCATCCCCCTACGACGAACGCCGCGCCGAAGAGTCCCACGACGCCGACTGGGAAATAGGATAGGTTGCAATTCCCCATTGGGTAGGCCGGACAACTGGTTGTCCGGGTCACGCAGGCTCGGCGGAGCAACAAGAGGCAGCCGGGTGTAATTGCATGATCGATGGCTGCTCCGTTTGCCTCGATCAAAGTTTCGATCTCGACACCCGGACAATGAGTTGACCGGGCTACCCGAAAACCACGCCACCTTTTCAGATTTAGCCTTTGCGCTCACCTCCGAGTATCGCTAGCCTCCTTGGACTGTTTTGACCCCTAAATCATGGCTTCTTATCTCCCCAAAAAACTGGCGCTGACCGGCGCGACCGGCGCCCTCGGTTTCGCTTTTCTGGTGCGCCTTTTCCAACACGATCCCAAGCTCCAGGCCGCCTTGCTGGTACGCAGAAGCTCCACCGCTTTTCAAGCCGACGCATTCCAAGCCTGGCTCGGCAAAAACGCGGACCGCATCACGCTGGTCGAAGGTGACATCCGCCAAGTCGGCGCCGAGCAGCTCGACCCACTTCTGGCTTGCGATGGCGGTCTGTGGCACTTCGCGGCGCTGACCTCGCTGACGGCTGAGAGCGAGGACATCGCACGGCAGATTCAGGAGATCAACGTCGAGGGCACACAAAAACTCGCCGACGCCTGGATGGGCGGCAGCGCGGCGGGCCCCTTTTATCACATCAGCACGGCCTACGTCGTCGGCCACCGCCACGGCACGGCGCTGGAAACGGAGAGTGCGATGGGCCAGGAATTCCGCAACCCGTATGAGGCCTCGAAGCTTGCGGCGGAGACGCGCGTGCTCGGCGATTTCGCGAAGGGCCTGCCCGGCGCGATCTTCCGCCCGAGCGTTGTCGTCGATGACTTGGGCGGCACGGGCGGGATCAAAATGGTCGATGCCTGCGCCTATGCGGTCGCGCTCGCAGCCAAGCGCGGCGAGCCGTTCGTCTTCCGCCTGCCCAAGACGGCGAACCTGAATTTGATTCACAGCGACTGGGTTATCGCGGCCATGCTCGACCTTGCACGGCTGCCCTCCGGCAACGGCCACACCTATCATCTCACCGCGCCGCGCGACACGTATTTCACCGACATCGCGACGTGCATCCAGGGATTCGTTCCCACGCTCAAGGTGAGTTTCGAGCCCGGCTTAAAGCGCAGCGATTTGCCCACGGCCTCGAAGATTTTCGACAAGGCCGTCACCGAGATCCGGCAATACCTGGTGGCCGATGTCCACTTTGACCGCACCAACACCGACCGCGATCTCTCGCCCTCCATGAAAGAATCCGAACTCGACCTCGGCCTTTTCGTCAAAAGCCGGCTCGAGTCGGAAATGACCCGCATCGCGCATCGGAAGTAGGGTGAGGTTTCTCGCAACAGCGCAACGACTGCGACCGGCGGGAGTCAATTGGCGGGGCCCTTATTCCCTCATTCCTCTCCTGCCTTTCCCGTTGCGGTCGTTGCGCCGTTGCGCGAAACCTTTCCCGTTCTATGTCGTATAGAAATTCCTGAACTTCTGCGCGTCCACGGCGTAACTCGGAAACAACGTGGGCATCGAGCTCATCGGCACGCCGAAATGTTTGGCAGTGATTTCGCCGAAGACGTCGCGGAAATCGGTCGTGATGGCGAGGTCGCGATTTTGGAAAAGTTTGTCCGGCGCGAGCGTCGGCCAATCGCCGTAAACTTTCCCGCCCTTGATCGGGCCGCCCATGGTGAAAAAGCAGGTGCCGTGGCCGTGATCGGTGCCGCGATTGCCGTTTTGGTGCGCGGTGCGGCCAAACTCGCTCATCGTCACCACCACCACATCGGCCATGCGATCGCCGAGGTCGCGATGCAACGCCGCCAGCGCCTCGGCAAAGCCGGTCAGCCGTGTGGCGAGCTGGCCCTTCGCGCCGCCTTGATTGCCATGCGTATCCCAGCCGTCCACCTCCGCGAACGCGACCTGCACGCCCACGTTCGCCTTGATCAGTTGCGCGATCTGTTTCAGATTGCGCCCGAAATTTCCCTGCGGATAAACCGCGCCGTTCCCCGGCGCGTAGCCCGCCGTCTGCGCCTTCTTCAGGAGATCGAGCGCGTCGAACGATTCGCGTGCCGTGCCGTGGAGCACCGTGTCGACCGCCGCGCCGTACATGCTTTCAAAGCCGCTCGTTGTACCGCTCGGCCCCGACAGCGTGACCGCAGTGTCGCCCGCGAGCCCGAACGTATCGAGATCGCGAATCGCCAGCGAATCCTGCTCGCCCTGGAGACTGCGCGGAACCGTCGCGCTCATCGACACGGCGCGGAAGGCGGTCTTCTTCGCTGCGTCCTCGGGGCAGCAACCGATCATGCGATTCAGCCAGCCATCGGCCACGCCGCGATTCTGGTCCACGCCCGATTCCATCAAATCCTGCGACTCAAAATGCGAACGCGAGGCGTTGGGCGAGCCGCAGGCCTGGATTGCCGCCAAGGTGCCGTCCTTGAAGAGCGGCAACAGCGGCGCCAGCGCGGGATTGAGCCCGAAGTAGCCGTCGAGATCGAGCGCGCCACCCGCGCCGCCCGGGCGACCGATCGCGATGTCGCTGCGGTACTGGTAATAGAAAGGATCGCCGTGCGGCACGACCATGGAGAGACCGTCAACCGCGCCGCGCTGGAAAATACAGATCAGGATTTTGTTGTCGCGCGCCGCACCGAGCTCGGCCGCGGCGGCGGTCTGGCGCAGGAAGCGCGGCCCCCAGAACGGGCCCATGCCCATCACCACGCACGCGAGTGCGCCTTGTTTCAAGAAGACCCGGCGATTGACGTTCATCATAATTATTTCCTTTGGAATTCCGGCGAACCGATGATCAGCGCGATAAGTTTGGTGGGATTGACCGTTTTGTTTTCACCGGGCGCGGGCAGGGCCGATTCGGTCAGCACTTTCCTCGTCGAATCGGTCACATTGTTTTGCAGCAGCACGTTCACACATTGGTTTAGCACCGCGTTCGGATCGTCGAGATCGGTGCCGGCGAGAATCGTCTGCGCGTTGAATTTCACGTCGCTCAGCTTTTGCTCCGTCAGCGCCATGGCGAAATTCAGCCGCTCGATCAAGGCGCCGGGGCTGACCCAGAATTTGGAGACCTCCTTGTAACCGGTCGGCGGCGTGCAGGCGAAGAGCGGCTCGCCCAGCTCGAGGATGTGCCAGTTCAGCGATTGCCGCGGGCGCTTGCCAATATTATCAGCGGCCTTGCCGCGACCGAGTACGCCCTGGCCCTCGATGGCCGGCACCAGCGTATTAAACGGCGCCGGTTGTTGCGGCGTGAGGATCGATTCCGAGGCGCGCACGGCGGAGAGGGCAAACTCCAGCGGTGACTTGATCTTGTTATTGTAATTGGCGGGGGAGAGAAATTCCGGGCTGGTGAGAATGGCCTCGGTCACCTTGCGCAGGTCGCCGCCGGTCTGCGTGAAGACGCTGGCGATGCGCGTGACCAGCGCGTCAGGGGGATCATCGCTGACAAATCGCTGGCACATTTGCAGCGCGATGTGATGCGCGGTGGCCGGGTCGTTGCACAAAATATCGAGCACCATCTCGCCGTCCTTGATGCCACCGCCGGCGGGAATTGCGTGGCCTAGGACCACCTTCGCGCCCTGATCATGCTGGCGCGGTCGAAATTGAAACTCGCCCGTCTCGCGCGCAATGCTCCAGCCGGTGAAACAGCGCGCGACTTCCTGCACATCCTGCTGCGTGTAGCCGCCATCGACGCCGAGCGTGTGCAGCTCCATGATTTCGCGGGCATAATTCTCGTTGATGCCGCCCTTCTTGCTGCCGACCACGGGCACCGCCGGCGCCGCGACGCCCAAGCCATTGTCCTTCATTTTGTCGGCAATTTTTTCGGTGACCATCGCTTCCATCGGCGTGACGGTGTGCGCAACGGTGTTGCTCGCGTTATCGAGGTAATAAAGCATCGCCGGGCTCTTGGCCGAGGCCTCCAGCAGCTCGCGGAATGTGCCCCAGATGTGCGGGCGAATCACCTCGCGATCATCGACCACCTTAAGCACGCGGTCCGGCCCCTTTTTCATGTCGATGTTGAAATGGTTGCCCCAAAAATCGACCAGCACTTCCTGCAATTGCCGCTCGGAATTGACCGCGCGCACCAGCTTGGCCTGCTCCAGTTGCCCGATCGCGGCGACGGAGCGGTAGGCGTTTACTTTCTCGACCAGGGCGTTGAGCTTGTCCTTTGGCGTTTGCGGCGACGGGATCGCCGGAGGCGGCACGGGCGGCATCACGTCCTGCGTGGGGGCGCCTGATTGCATCGGCTCGCTCGCGGCGCTTTTCGCTTCTGCGGCCGCCGCACCCTCGGCGGCCTTCTTCGTTTTTTCCAAAGCCTTCTTGCGTTCGGACTGGAAAAGGTTCGTCAATTCCGCCCCGGTCATCTGCAGCATATCAAACCCGGCGAGTTGCTGGTCCACGGCGGAGTCATCGATCGTTTCGGGATGCAACTGCTGCTCGATATAAGCATGCAGGCCCATCTTTTGCACGGCTTCCACATCCCCAGGGCGAGGGCCGAAGGTGATGCGGTTCAGGACATGGACGATTTCCGCGCGGTTCGCGGAATCGGACGCCAAGCCTTCCTGCCCATGGACGACGCTGGCAGCGAGTAATATCGGCAGAAGCGAAAGAGTCAGGCGAACGCGAGCAAGTGCCATATACCAGATTAGACTCACTTTTTGCCCAAAGGTTACAGCCTTTGGATTCGTATCTCGAATCAAGCACCGGATGACGTGCTTTCAGAATTCTCCACGAATTTCAGCACCAACCGACGGCTGGGACCAGCAGGGAGATCCCGTCGCTACGCATTTTAGAGGACATCCGCCGCTTACTTTCTCAGACATCTCAAGTTGAGACCTATGCGAAAGTCCGAGTATGCTGTTTTTAGCAAGCCGGAGGCTTGCCATAACCGTAGCCGG
>CAZZWT010000037.1:0-14279 GCA_964657775.1 uncultured Candidatus Methylacidiphilales bacterium
CTGCGGCGCAGTCATGCCATTGATCATCAGCGTGCCGGGGTCGACCACCGTCGTGCCGGTGTAGGTATTGTTGCCGGTCAGGACGACCAGGCCATTGCCGGTCAGCGTGATGCCGCCCGCCCCGGACATCGCGCCGGAGATCGTCAGCGTATCGCCCTCCGCCACGTTGATGTTGGTGTTCGTCACCAATCCGGTCGGCGCGCTGATCGTCTGCGTCCCTCCCGTGGCGAAATCGTTGATCGTTGCGGAGCCGGCGCCGCCGTTGAGCGAGATCGCGCCGCCACTGCCCTGCGCGATGTTGTAGCTTGTGGCCGTGGCGTTGAACGTGAGGCTGTTCAGGCTCGGGTTCGTCCCGTCGAGCGTTACCACTTGCGAAGTCTGGCCCGCCACCGTGCCGAAGGATGCCGTGTCAGTCGTGGTGAATCCGGAATCCAGGCCAGGCGTCCCCTGGTTCGCTCCCCAGTTCGCGCCGAAGTTCGAGACCAGCGTGCCCCATGAACCCTGCGCCGTGCCGTTGCCGGTCCACGCGCTCTGACCGGAATAGACGAGGCCCGTGACGTTAAGCGTGGCTGTGCCGACGTTGCTCAACGCGCCGGCAATCGCCGATTGATCGCCAAACGTGTAAGTCAGCGCCTGGTTGATCGTGCCCACGCCTTGCCCAGTTGCCAGCGTCGCGGTGATCACCCCGCTCCCGCCTGAGGCGATGCCGCTCAGGCTGTTCACCGAAATGTTGCCGACCACCGGCGCGCTGCCTTGCAGATTCACCCGGTCATCGCCGACTGAGCCATTGGTCGCCGTCAGACTGTTCGCGCTCGTCACCGGTCCGGTGAAGCCGACGTGCATGATGCCGAGATTAAGCGTCCCGCCGGTCAGCGAGGTCGTCGCGTGATTGTAGACGTTGTAAGTCAGCGTCTGGCTCAACGCGCTGAGCGGATTGGCTCCCGCCACACTTTGCATATCCCCCGTGAGCAGCCCGGCTGAAAGTGTCTTCCCGATGCCGACCGAGCTGGTGTTGAAACCCGTCGCGGTATAGTTCTGCGTCGCCCCGGTGGCAATGACTCCCGATCCGGTTGCGCCCGTCAGGTTGGACAGCGAGGCCACATCAAGCGGTATCGAGGCAGCGCCGGGGTTGCTCAACGCGAGGGTGGCGGGATCGAGCGTGCCATTGAGGAAGACCGATTGGTTGTTCCCCGCGGTTATGGCCAGCGTCGGCGTGGCGTGCGTGTAGACATTATAGGTGACCGCCTGCGTTTCCGTTTGCAGCGCGTTCGCGCCCGGGATGGTTTGCTGGTCGCCCGTGGCGAGACTGGTCGATAGGGTCTTGCCGATGCCCGCGGTGGTGGTGTCGAAACCGGTCGCGGTGTAGGTGCCGGTACCTCCCGTGGCGATCACGCCCGAGCCGGTTGTTCCGGTCAGATTATTGAGCGAACCGACATCGAGAGGTGCCGGCGCGGAACCGTTATCGGCCAGCAGCAGCGTGGCGGGATTAATCGTGCCGTTGACGAAGGCCGACTGATTGTTCCCCGAGGTCAGGGTAAGTGTCGGCGTGGTGTGGTTGTAGACGTTGTAGACAACGTTCTGCGTGAGCACGCTCAGCGGGTTCGCACCGTTGATCGTCTGCGTGTCGCCCGCCATCAGGCCGACCGCGAGGTTTTTGTTCAGTTGCGCCACTGACGTATCGAACCCGGTGACGTTGTAGAGTGCCGTGCCGTTCGTCGGCACCACCGCCGAGCCGGTCGTGCCGCTGAGATTCGTCAGCCCGGCAACATCCAGCGGCGCCGGGACATTTCCCGCGTTGGCTAGTGTCGTCGTAACCGTGCCGACCGCGCCGCCGACAAAGGCCGCCGGAACATTTCCCGCCGTCAGGGTCAACGTCGGCGTGGCGTGATTGTAGATGTTGTAGGTGATCGTCTGCGCCAGCGTGCTCAGCGGATTTGCACCGGCCACCGTTTGCTGGTCGCCAGTCTGAACGCTCAGCACCTCCGTCTTGCCGATGCCGGGCGTCGAGGTGTTGAGAGCCGCGCCCGTGTAGGTGTTGGTGCCTCCAGAGGCAACGGCGCCCGATCCAACCGTGCCGGTCAGATTACCCAAGTTCGCGACATCCAGCGCGACGGGCAGCACCCCCGTGGTGTCGCTCAACGTCGCCGTTGGTGCCGCTAGCGTGGCGCCAACAAAGCCCGATTGGTTATTTCCCCCGGTGATCGTCAGGACCGGCGTGGCATGATTGTAGACATTGACCGGCCCGCTGATGGTCACGGTGTTGGGACTCGCGTCGGTGTCCGTATTTTTGAAGCTCCACGTCTCGCCCGTGCCGACGTTGCCTGCCGTGAAGATGGCTGAAATTGTCGTACTGCTCCCAGGCTGAATCATCCCGCCGCCGGAGGAGGTAAATCCACTGACCACGCCGGCCGTTCCACCATTGTCGGAGAGATTGACGTCCAATTGATCGGAGCCGACCGGAGCGGGATTGTTCAACGTCGCCGTCACGGAGATCGAGGCGCCGGTGATGATATTGAGTGTGCCCATGCCGGATGAACTGAAGGATTGCTCGCTCACATGCTGCAGGATCATCGTCGTCGCTGTCTGGAGCAGGACGTAACCACTCGGCAGGCCACCCACCACGTTGAAGAGGTTTCCGTTGAGGCCACTTGCCGCCGTAGCCAGCGTGTAACTGCCCAGCGTCAAGTTTGCGGCATCCAGCTTGATGTCGGTGCCAGAGGCGATGTTGGCCACCTGGTTGATTTTCAACAAATCGGACGCGCCGCCGTTGAGATCCATCACGAGCGTGCTGCCGCCCTGGAAGTTGATGTTGCCGACCGTCAGCGTGCCGATCGCACCTACCTGACCGGGATTGAGGCTGCCGGCCGTGCCGCCATTCGCGGCGGAAAGGGTGATCGTGCCCGCGATGGTGCCGATGCCGCTGAGGACCGGCGTGCCCGAGGCCGTGGCGCCGCCGACCGTGACGCTGGAACTGGTGATCGAGCCGTCCACTTCCAGCGTGCCGGCGTTGACCTGCGTCGGGCCCGTGTAAGTGTTGACTCCGGTCAGCGTCACGGTGCCGCCCGTCCCGGAGCCGTCACTGTTCTTGGTTAAGGTCGCGCCGACGCCCGCGAGACCCGCGCTGATCGAGCCGTTCCCCACTGTGAAGCTCGGGTTGACGCCGCCCGCGCTGATCGTGCCCGTGCCGGTGATGCTGCCATTGGTCAGATTGATGTTGCCGTTCACCGTCGTGCTCGTCGCGCCAACCGCCAGCGTGCTGCCCGCGCCAATGTTGACCCCGCTGCTCGATGCGAGCGCGTTATTGACGCCCAACGCCAGGGTTCCCCCGCTGACTGACGTGCCGCCGGTGTAGATCTCGGCGGCGTTCAGCGTCACCGTGCCCGCGCCGATCTTGGTCAGCCCGCCAGTACCGGAGACGACCGGGTTGATCGCGATATTGCCGGCGCCGCCGACCGACGTGTCGCTGGCCAGCGTGACCGTGGTGAGATTCGCGGTCGTCACCACCGCGCCGCTGGAAACCGCCACGGTCGGGATGGAAACGTAACCGCTGCCGTTACCGGTGACCTGCACGCCATCGAGCACGAAGTGACCATCGACGCCGACACCGGTCGGGTTCGTCCCACCTGCGAGCACCGAGCCGCCGGAGAAGCTGATCGTCGGCACGCCCGTGAAGCCGCAGCCGGGATTGGTGATGGTGATGCTGGTGACGATCCCGCCGGTGAGGTTCGCCACCGCGGTCGCGCCGGCCCCCCCGCTGATGGTGACAGTGGGCGGGGTGAGGTAAACGGTGGTGCCGCCGTTGATCGCAAACGAACCGGCGGTGACGCCGAGGACCGCGCTGGCCGTGGCATTCGTGCCGCCAGCCGAGGGTGCGCCGATGGTTACCGTCGTGTTGGCGTTCAGGTTGGCGAAATTGCCTGAGACGTTGATCGAGGAAATGCCGCTGCCGATGCTCGCCGTCGCCGCGGTGTTGCTATTGATCAGCGCGCCATTGCCGTTCGCTCCGGTGCCGTTGAGCGTGAGCACCTCGTTGACGTTGGCCTGCGCGTTCAGGTCAACCGTCCCGCCGGCCTGTACCGTGGTGCCGCCGGTGCCAATGGTGTTGACGATGCCGTCGTTGCCCAGCGCGTTCGTGTTGCCGAGTTGCAGCGTGCCGCTCGACACCGTGGTGAGGCCGGTGTAGCGGTTCGAGCCGGAGAGCGTCTGGGTCGCATTGGCCGAGAGCGCGACGTTCAAGCCCAGGATCGTGGCCGGGCACATTTGGTCGGCGATCGTGCCGCCGAAGGAAGCGGAGGCGCTGCCATTCAGCGTCAGCACGGCAGGCGTGATGCTAGAGTTCGTGACGACGCCCGCCGACCCGCTCAGGTTCGCGATGGTTTCGGTTGGTGTGCCATTGAGATCGAGTATGCCGCCGGCGCCGAGGCTGACCGCCGTGTTGGCGTTGAGCGCCGCCGCATTGGCCAGCGCAAGCGTTCCGGCGGCGATCTCCACGGTGCCGTTCAAGGCGGAGTTCACGCCAGAGAGAGTGAGGGTGCCGGAGCCGGACTTGGTCAGCGTGCCGGCGCCGCTGATGGCGCCATCGACGGTTAGGTTTCCCGCATCGGCTTGAAGCGTCCCGGCGCCAGTCAGGGCGATGGTGCGCGTGGTGCCGAGATGATAGGAGTTTGCCGTCGATTCCAGCGTACCGCCCGCCAGCGCGAGCGTGTTCGTGGCCGAAGCATCGCCCAGGTCCGCCGCCGCGCTGATCTGCACGGTGCCGCCGCTGATGGTCGTCGCGCCGGATTGGAAATTCGCGCCGGCCAGCAACAACGTGCCGGTTCCCGTCTTGGTCAGGCGACCTGTGCCGGCACCGATCTGGCTCGTGATCGCGACGTTCCCCGCGCCGCCGACGGTGAACGTTCCGCCCAGGTTCACGATGTTGCCGGTGTTGATCGTCACCGTCTGGCCCGCCGTGGCGACATCCAGTTCGCCGCCGCCCGCGTTCACTTGAAAGCCCCGCGTGTAGGTGGCCGAGGTGCCCGTGTAATTGAGAATGCCTTTCGTGGCGGCCCCGCCCAAGTTCACAGCGGAGATCGCGTTGCCGATGCTGCTCACGCCGCCCGCCACCACGATGCTCGATGCGTTCAACGTGCCGGACGTGATTGACGTATTGCCGATGTAAGCGTTGTTGCCGGAGAGGGTGACTGATCCGGCGCCGGTCGTGGCGACGTTGACCGAGCCCAGCAGTGCGGCAACGGCCCCCGTGACGTTGGTCGCGCCCGTTCCGGTGAAGGTAGCCGTGGTCAGGGCCGCGATGCCGACCGGGGCGGCAAGGGTGAGGGTGCCATCGTTATGTACGTTACCGCTGGTAAGGAGGTTAAGAGCAAGACCACCGCCGCCCGCTTGGATCGTGAGAATTCCCCCTGCCTTGACGTAGAGGAGATCCGATGCATTGGAGCCAGAGGTCGCGTTGGCTGCCGTGTTCAGGTTCAACGAACCGGCGAGTCCGCTGGTATTGGTGATGACCAAGTTCTGCGTCGTATTGAGGTCGTTCAACGTACCGAAATTCAACGCAGCCCCGGCGACAGTTAGCGTCGTACCACCCGTGTAGGTGCCGGAGAGTTGCAGATCCGTGGTGAAGGCCTGCAGGGGGAGAATAGAGATGAGGAAATTCGAGCCGACGGAGAGATTAACTGCTGAATTATTCAAGGCATCTGGTGTATCGGCCGCGCGGGAATGAGTGTTCGTTAAGGCGGCGACGGCTAGAAGAGTGGTGATGCATTTACTCGGAGGCGGCAGATAACGACGATAATACATCATATAGAATCAGAGGTCAGAGAGCGTTGGGGGATTATTAATACACTCCGATCACGAGAAGGGAGGACGGGCTAAACCCGTGGGTGCAGCGGACGAAGTTTTCCCCTGCTCACTGGCCAGTCCGGATTAATCTTGTCTCTTCGGCGCCATGAAACGCCGCTGCATGTCCAACACGTGTTTGCCACCTCGATCCAATAATGAAGTACTACTGAGGGGTACCTCGACGTGCTCGATGCGGAATATAGTAAAAAGTCATTTATTCAATAGAGACTCGATTACGTTAACTATAGGTTTAACGCTTAAAATAGAAGCGGGTCACATTTTCGAATCCATATAGAACTCCAAATACGAGTCTTATCTCGGATAGATATGTAACACGAAAAGGAAGGGCGATGTTTCTTCCCACCGTGTGTTACATTAAATCGGGACGATGGATGCGAAATCGTCCACGGTTGGGTAAACTTTAGAATTTATTTTGAGGTACAAATCGGCTGCTCAAAATAATGAGGGATAACGCGAGAAAAGGTAGCCGGTGCAGGGCACGCCCGAATCTGCTAGCATGAATGCTCAACCCTACAAACTTGACTCATGCCCGGCGGCGAAACCATCCATCACGCGAACCTGAAGGCACTGGCCCTCGCCTGGGCCTGCGACCAAGGCATGGCCTTGGCCGCGCCGGAGGTTTCCTTTCCGCATCGTCGCTTTCGGGTCGATGTCGCGGCTTGCTGTCCGGCGCGTAAAGTCCCCGCGTGCAAACCGGTGCCGAGTATTCCCTCGGTCCTCAAGGCGGCCGCTGTGTTCGAATGCAAGCAAGTCCGCAGCGATCTCATCCGTGACAACAAGCGGCGGACCGAGACCCTGGCGCGTTTAAAGACCCTCGAAAATCGCCGCGTTCGCCTGGAAAGTCTGCTCCATCTCCATCTTCCGCATCTGGGCAACGGGGACACGCTCTTCCCGGAATTTGACAGCTACCGCCTGCGGGAACATCGCCACGAGGGCTACCAGAAACTGGTCCGCCACATCGGCATTGCAAAAAAGGGTATTATCGACGGAACGAAGTTCGACCGTCTTTTGTCCTACCGCATGGCGAATCTGCACTACCTCGTGGTCGAGGATGCGTTGCTCGATTCCGCCGAATTGCCGACGGGATGGGGTCTGCTCATTCGTGATGGCGAGGAACTGCGGCTGGCGGAGAAACCGACGTGGCAGGAGATCAACGTCGAGACCCAGTTGGTTTTCCTGCAGCGCATCGCGGCGCGCAAGACGCCAGCAACCTAAGCCTTCGGCGTCGTGATGCCGCGCTGCTTCATGTACTTTCCGGCGCGGTCCTTGTAGGAAACCTCGCAGACCTCATCGCCGCCGATGAAGAGCACCTGCGCCAGACCCTCGTTGGCATAAATACGCGCGGGCAGGGGCGTGGTGTTGGAAATCTCCAGCGTGACATGGCCTTCCCACTCGGGCTCGAAGGGCGTGACGTTGACGATGATGCCGCAGCGCGCGTAGGTCGATTTGCCGAGGCAGATTGTGATCACATCGCGAGGAATGCGGAAATACTCAATGCTGCGCGCCAGCGCGAACGAATTCGGCGGAACGATGCAGACGTCAGTCGTCATATCGACGAACGACTTTTCATCGAAGGCCTTCGGATCGACCACCGTGTTGAATACGTTGGTGAAAACCTTGAATTCGTTCGAGACGCGCAAGTCGTAGCCGTAGCTCGACAAGCCGTAGCTGATGATCGAGCCGCCATCCTCGGCCTTGCGCACCTGCGTGGCCGAGAACGGTTCGATCATCCCTTCCTTCTGCGCCATGCGCCGAATCCACGCGTCGGATTTAATACCCATAACGGCTCCTGATTACTGGCACGCTTCGCAGGTCGTGCCGTTGCGCATCGCTTCGATTGAGCACGCCTTCGCTTCCGCCGTGGGCTCGACTTCCACCTTGCGGCGCTCGCGGTTGCTCGAGTCGATGGCCGACTTGTTCACCGTGCGCAGGTAGTAGGTCGTCTTCAGGCCGCGATCCCACGCCTCGCGATACATGAACGAGGCCTTGCGGGCATCGTTCTCCGCGAGGAAGAGATTCACCGACTGCGATTGGTCGATCCACTTCTGGCGCACCGCGGCGCATTGCAGCAACCATGTCGGCGCGATTTCAAACGCTGTTTTATAGAGGCGTTTCGTGTCTTCGGGGATGCGCTCGATGCCTTGGATGGAGCCGTCGAAATACTTGAGGTCGGAGAGCATCTCCTCGTCCCAAAGGTTCAGCGCCATAAGTTCCTTGACCAGGAAATCGTTGGTGCGGACGAACTCGCCGGAGAGATTCGACTTGGTATGAATGTGCTTGTAGCTCGGCTCGATGCAGGGCGTGCAGCCCATGATGTTCGAGATCGTCGCGGTTGGCGCGATGGCGAGGCAGTTCGAGTTGCGCATGCCCTGATGGCGGATCTTCTCGCGCAGGCTGTTCCAGTTCAGGCGGCTCTTGCGATCGACCATGATCGGCGTGCCGCGCTCGTTCTCCAGAAACTCCAGCGTGTCGAGCGGCAGCATGCCCCGGTCCCACTTCGAGCCTTGGTACGAGGGATAGCGGCCCTTCTCCTGCGCCAGGTCGGCCGAGGCCGAGTAGGCGTAGAAAGCGACGGCTTCCATGATCTCGTCGTTGAAATCGACCGCGGCGGGCGTGTCGAACGGAATGCGCTTGGTGTAGAGAGCGTCCTGCATGCCCATGACGCCGAGGCCGACCGGACGATGGCGCGTGTTCGCGAGCTTCGCTGCCTCGGCCGGGTAGTAATTGATGTCGATGACATTATCGAGCATGCGCATGACGACACGGATCGTCGCCTCCAGCTTGGTGTGATCGATCGAGCCATCCTCGCGCAGGTGGTTCGGAATGTTGATCGACGCGAGATTGCAGACCGCGACCTCTTCCATGCTCGTGTTGAGCGTGATCTCAGTGCAGAGATTCGAGTTGTGGATGACGCCGACATGGTCCTGCGGCGAACGCAGGTTGCACGGGTCCTTGAAGGTGATCCACGGATGACCGGTCTCGAAGAGCGCCTCGATCATTTTTTTCCAGAGCGCGAGCACGCGAATCTTGCGGCCATAGATGACGCCGTCCTCGGCCATCTTCTCGTATTCGAGATAGCGGGCCTCGAACTTCTGGCCGTAGATTTCGGGCAGGTCAGGCGTTTCGTTGGAGCGGAACAGCGTCCACGACGCGTCCTTCGGCAGGCGGCCTTCGGAGATATCGCGCAGGCGCTTCATGAACAAATCTGGCACCCAGTGCGCCGTGTTCATGTTGTGCGTGCGGCGGCGGTCATCGCCGGTTTCCTTGCGCAGGTCGAGGAAGTCCTCGATATCGGCGTGCCACAGCTCGATGTAGCTGCAGAGCGCGCCGGGACGTTTGCCGCCCTGATTCACCGCGACGCAAATGTCGTTCGCCACCTTCAGGAACGGAATGACGCCGGAAGATTCGCCGTTCGTTCCGTGGATATGGGCACCGCTGCCGCGCACCGCGGTCCACGAGCAGCCGAGTCCACCCGCCCACTTGGAGAGCGAGGAGAAGCGCGTCCACGTCTCGGAAATTTCCTCGATGGAATCGCCGCAATAGAGCAGGTAGCAGCTCGAGAGCTGCGGGCGGTGCGTGCCGGAATTGAAGAGCGTCGGCGTCGATGAGCAGGCGCGCTTATTCTGGTAGATGCCGTAGAATTCCTTCGCGCGGGCCTCGCGGTCATGCTCGTGCAGGGCAAGGCCCATGGCGACGCGCATCCAGAAAATCTGGGGCGACTCGACGCGGCGGCGACCTTCGGGGCGATCGGCATCCTTCACGTGGATCAGGTAGCGATCGTAGAGATTCTGGATGCCGATAAAGTCGAACTGGAGATCGGCGTAAGGATCGATCGCGTCGGCCAGTTCCTGCAGCCGGAACTCGGCCAGGCGCGGGTCGAGGCGCTTCACTTCAATGCCGAGTGGGATGTACTTCAGGAACGCCTTCTTGTGCGCTTCCTTCAACTGGTCGATGCCATCGGTGATCTTCCAGTTCAGCGTCTCCTCATAGATATACGTGAGGAGAATGCGCCCCGCGAAAAAGCGGCTGTCGCCGTCGATATCGAGCATGTTCTTCGCGTTCAGGATAACCGTCTCGCGCTGCTCGGCGGGCGTCAGCGAGAGCGACACGCTGCGCATCAGGCGCGCGATCAGTTCGTTCTCGGAGAGCGTGAGGTGCAGGTTGATCTTCGCGAAGGAAATGCGCAGGCGCAGGTCAGCGGTCAGGTCGGGCGAGGCGAGCTCGAGCTGTTCGCCACCACCCGCGGCGATCTGTTCCTCGATCTCGCGCATCGCGGCGCGGCGGGCGCGGTACTTGCCGTAGGCCAGCGCAACGCGGCCATAATTCAGCTCGATGAGCAGGTTCTCCACCTGGTCCTGCAACTGCTCGATGTGGATGAAGAGCGGGCGCTCCTTCTTCATGCGGAACTCGACTTCGGCTTGGATCTGCTTGCCGATCGGTTCGTGGCCCGTGGCGGCGCAGGCGGCATCGACTGCCTTTTCAATCTTGAAGCCAATCCAGCTCACCACGCGCGGCTTGCCCGATTTGCCCAGCGGCAAATCGCGGCGAATGACGCGCGGGAATTCGGACAGGTTGGTGACGCCGAGGTTCGTATCGAGTTCGAGAGTGTTGCTCATGTATGTCTTTTCTTTCCGTCATCCTGAGCGAAGCCGAAGGATCAGTTCGGGCCGCCTGAGAAAAGCAGGCAGAACTGTTCCTTGGGCGGGCTCAGGACGACTGCCTTGTCAGATAAGGTCGTCTTCGTTGGTGTTCTTGACGCTGCCGCTGGTCTGGTACTCCGTGACGCGGGTCTCGAAGAAATTCTTCTCCTTCTTGAGGAAGATCACCTCGTCGAGCCAGAGGAACGGATTGTTCTTCACGGTCGAAAGCGCGGGCAGGCCCAGGCTGGTCAGGCGGCGATCCGCGTTGTAATCGACGTAATCGAGGTAATCCTGCTGCGTCATGCCGACCATGTCCTCCGGCAGGCAATCCTTCACGAATTCCTTTTCCAGCTCGACGCCTTCGCGCATGAATTCGACCAGCTCCGCGCGGAATTCCTCCGTCCAGATCTCGGGATTCTCCTCGATGAGCTGCTCCAGAATGTAACGGCCCAGCGCAATATGGTTCGACTCGTCGCGCAGCGTGTACTGGAACATCTGGCCGATGCCCGTCATCTTGTTCTGCCGGTGCAGCGAGAGAATCATCGCGAAGAGCGCGTAGAATTGCGTGCCTTCCATCACCTGCGTGATGCCGAACAGCGCCTTGGCGAACTTCTGCTTGTTCACCGTCTGCGTCAGATCGATGCCCATCTTCAGCTCCGGCATGTGCCGCGTGATGTAGGCGTTCTTTTTGCGAATCGAGGGAATGTCCTGAAACTTCGCCGTCACTTCATCGAGGTCGATGTTCAGGCTGCCGATGATGTGCAGGAGCGAATCCATGTGGATCGACTCCTCCGCAATCTGGCGCAGCGAGGCATGCTTCAGTTCCGCCGCCGAGAGGTTGTCCTCGATGACATGGAGCACGCTGTCGCCGACGATGCCTTCCGCCGCGGAGAAATAGCCAACGCCCATCTCAATGATCCAGCGTTCGCGCGAGCTCAGCTTGTTGGAATTCCACGTGGCGCAATCCTTCGTCATGTCGATGACGTCGGGTTCCCAGTGGTTGGCCTTCATCTGTTTGTAGATGCGGTAGGCCTCGTGATACTTCAGCGGCAAAACGTTGAGCTCGGCGCTGCGCAAGCCGTTGATGACCTTCTTGCCGGCCAGGCGGGCGCGGGCTTTTTCCTTGTCGAGCCGGAATGTGCGATTTTGGAACGTGTAGACGACGTGTCGCCCATCTTCCCGTTCTTCCATTTTTTCTTCCGCCGGCATTTCCAAGATTTCGATCATCGCTTTGTTCTCCTGCTTTTTTTGAAGCGCCAGCCACAGCGCGGTTGGTGCCGGGCTCCGGGAAAGCAAAACGCCTTGCGGCGCGCTTCCTCGTTCCGGCTTGGGAATCCGAAAGCGGCAGGTCAGCAAAACTGGAGTCGCACTCAGGTACCCATTCCCTCTTTGGCGAGAGGGTCGCCCCGGACAGTGCCCGAGGACTTGATGAGCGTGAAAAAAGCAACTTTGCTAACGCCGAGGACGAGTCGCCGGCCTGCCTGGCCGATGCGATCTTCAGGGGCCATCCAACGGCTGATTGATCGCCGATTAGAGCGACGAAATCACGTGGGATTACCCCTATCTTTCCTATCTTCCTCTGGCTCATGGCCAAAGAGGCTTTTTCACCTACCACCACAACCTATGGTGGCTCATTTCAAAGAACTACCCTTCTAATAGTTTCTTTGCACCAAAGGGTCAACGGCTAATTTTAATAATGTTTTAGCTTGCGATTGCCATGAAAACGCTCTCGCTCGTGAGCGCTCAAAAGGGGAGTTGGGAAGACGCCTTTCAATTACTTATCTACGCCATCCAATGACGGATGAGGACCGGAAAGCAGGGGTAGATAAGCTTGAGTTGGGTCCTCGTCAATTCAATGGCGTGTGAGTGCGGGCAAGCCTCGAACGCTTGATAGGGAGACCCGAGAGGTGACCTTTGAAAATTGGAAGTCCCGCCTTGAAGAAGTGAAGCGACGCTGGCATTCCATCCTACAAAACCCGGCGTTGATCAGAAGACTGAGAGCGCAGAACGTTCCGAGCATAACCGAGTTCGTATCGCTGCTTTCCGAATGACGCTGAAAGGGAGTTGACATATGTTTCCTTCGAGTTAACATATGGGTAGCTGGTCACGTTCTTTCCACACTATTTCTGTTCGGAGTTGCCGCGGCTCGACCTGCGCCGCGAGTCATAAACACAGGTTTCCCCGATTTCAGGCCGTCTCACATAGTCTCACCTGATCTCACTTGGTCTTGAGATGTCTCAGGTGGGGGGCGGCGGCCTGCCTCATCGGGTCAATCATTCAGCAGGGCAGCTTACGTCGCCGCCAACGTGCTCTTGAAGATGCCGACCGGCTTGAAGTCGTGGCTGGGGAGCACCGTCTTGATCTGCGGGTTGCCTAAGTGGACGGAGACAACTTCGCCGAGCACGTCGCGGAAATCGGTGGTGTGGAGCAGGTCGCGGCCCTGGTGAAGCTGGTCTTTCTCCAAGCCGGGCCATTTGCTGAGGACGGGCTTGACGATGCCGCCGGCGCTGGCGGTGGCGAGGTTGCCGCCGACTGCGATCATGCAGTTGGCCCAGCCGTGATCGGTGCCGCCCGTGCCGTTCTCCGCCGCGGTGCGGCCAAAATCGCTCATGGTCAAAATCATCGTGTCGTTGAGCCGATCGCCGAGGTCCTTCGTGAACGCCGCGAGGCCTTCCGCGAAGCCCTGCACACGGTCGCCGTACTGGCCGGTCACGCCGCCCTGGCCCTGGTGCGTGTCCCAGCCATCGTAATCGACTTCCGCGACCTCGAGTCCGATGTCGGCTTTGATCAATTGCGCGATCTGCTGGAGCTTCCGCCCGAAATCGGTGTCCGGATATTTCGCGCTCGTAGCCACCATCGTCGCCATCTTCGACTTGATCATCTGCACGCCGTCCAACGTGGTTTGAGCCGTCTGGGCGAGGAGATCGTTCGCGGCCGAGGTGTGCTCGCGGGGCGGCGTGCAGTAGGCGTGCTCCAGCGCGGCCGACATTTGCGCGTCGCCGATATTATCCGCGCCGGGCAAGGTCAGATCGGAAATGCCATGGAGCGCGAAGGCTGGTGCACGGCCACGAAGAATGCGCGGCAGCACGTTGCCGATGGAAACCGCGCGCACGGGGCCGTGACCCTCGGAGGTAATCAGATGCCGGTTGAGCCATCCATCCGAGTTGACCGTGTTGCCCGTTACTCCGGTTTCCCACGTGTCCTGTTCCTCGAAATGGGAGCGGGTGTTGAGATCGTAGCCGACCGCATGCAACGCCATGGCGGTCCCGTTCTTGAACAGCGGCGCAATCGCCGACGCCCGCGGATTGAGGCCAAAGAAGCCGTCGAGATCAAGCACGCCATCGCCCGAGCCGGGCGCGCCCAGCGCGATCGACTTGCGCAATTGCGAGTAGCCCGGATCCTTGTAAGGCACGATGAAATTCAGCCCATCCATGCCGCCGCGCAGGAAGATGGCGACGAACGTTTTGCCCTTGGTCACCGGCTTCACATCGGCGGCGGTGAGGCCCACATCAGCCAGCGTGCGCAGCGGGTTGACGCCGCAGTAGACGGCCAATGCTCCGGTCGATTTGAGAAAATAACGGCGGGTGATGTGCATAGTGGCTTCTCCTATTTCAGGCTGTTTTCTGGCAGTTGGCAAATGAAGGTGGCGAGGGCGTGCAGGCGGACGTCGGTCTGCGGCGGCGCATCGGCGAGCAGCTTCTGCGCAGCATCGTTGGAGGCGTCGCCCAGAACGTTGCCCGTCATCCGCACGGCGGCAAGATCGACGATGCGCTGGGTGGA